>JAISNB010000011.1 GCA_031276435.1 Burkholderiaceae bacterium
CTTGCGCGCGCAGAAGAGCAAGGCAAGCGGTTGCGCAAATGGATGCGGCGGCGGGCATTTTTCTTGTTCAGGGCCTGTTTGCCAAAGGCTCGCGGGCCGACAGGCAGGGGGACTGGAGCGCAATCATGCGCGCGACCCAGCCAGACACCCGAAAACCGTTGCAGCAAGCCCCGCAGCCAGGTTGACAATTGCAGGCGCCGGTGGGCATGATTGGGCAGGAGACATACACACGGGTTTGCTTGTCAAGCCCATAACAGGGAGTTTTCTTATGCGAACCGAAGCGCCCAGACTATCGGCCATTCCCTCTACGTTGCGCATTCCGCTGACGGCGCGCGCCATGGGCGGCAGGCTGTTTCCGCGGTTGGCCGTTGACGATCGGTTTGCTGCCGATGCGCTGGCTTATCTGGGAGACGACGGGCAGCAATGGCTGCGCGATTGGGCCAGTGTCTATGGTTCGCTGCGGCGCATTCATTATTTTCGCGATCAGGCGCGCGCTTTTCTGGCTCGCGCCCCCGCCGCCTGCGTGGTCAGTCTGGGATGCGGGCTGAGCGACTATCTGCAATGGCTGGACAACGGCCAGATGCGCATGATCGATGCCGATTTGCCCGAGGTGATGGCGATCCGGCGCAAGATCATGCCGCCGCAAAACGCGCGCCACACACTGGCCGATCTGGACTTGAACGACGCGCACTGGTGGGACACGCTGGGCCTGCCCGCCACGCGCGAGGCCGCGCCCGTGTGCCTGATGAGCGAAGGTGTTTTCATGTACTTGCAGCCCGCCGTGGTGCAAGCCGTGCTGGGCACCATTGGCGAGCGCGCTCCGGTGGGGTCAGCGCTTATTGTGGACGCCATGTGCTGGCTGACGGTTGGCAATGCCAGGTACCACACTTCGGTCAGGCACACCGATGCCGAGTTTCACTGGGGACTGCGGCAACTGGCCGATCTCGTCGGCTGCCATCGGCGCTTTGTTTTGCGCGCCCGCCATTCGGTGATGGATGGCTACAGCCCGTTTTACGCCATGGCGTCTTCCGCATTCAGCCTTGCCGCGGGGATAGAGCCTTACGCCATTTACATGCTGGAAGTCAAGGCTTGATGGGGCGGCGGCGGCGCCTTCGCCAGCGTCGGCCAGTCAAGCAGCCGCTTTTTCGACGCCCACCTCGATCCACTGCCACTTCTTGAACTGCTGATCCTGTTCAATCATCCGGAACGGCACCGGGTACAAGCGGCGCATCACGCCATCCTTGTTGATGCCCGCCACGCAGGATGTTTCGACATGCTTGGCGCTGGGCGAAGGATAGGTCTTCGCCAGAATCAGGATGCGTTCGCGTCGAACCAGCGCCATTGCTTGCCTCTCCCGTAGTCTGATGCCACTGGCGTCCTTTCAGACGTCAATGGGTAATGTTTCCAGTTGTTAAAACGATCAGCAGTCCGTGGTGTTCCCAATGGACTTGGCACACACGGTGCCGATGCACTTCCCTGTCCGTCCAGACGCACTCGCGCGGCAGTCCGGCACGATGTAGAAGCACTCCCTGAAGGCCTACTCAATGCTGTATTTGTGGTTTTCAGTGCGGGCCATGCTGGTGTCGTTCCTGTTTCGTTCTGCGTCGGGCTGCAACCTCAGTTGAGATGCTCGTTGAAAACCGCGAACTGCGCGGGATTGAACGCCGGGTCAAGCTCCACCGCTCTGGCACGCAGGAGCCGGTGATCGTCACGGGCACGCCTACGCTCCCATGTCTCCCTGTTGCCTTGAATTCCCTCGATGAGATCGATGCAATCGTCGATGGCATACCGGCCAAGCGCAGGCCGGATCACCTCTGCAAACCGCTGATCGGCAGTGTCATAGTTTCTGCTGGCAACGTAGTATTTGTTCGCCAGCCGGATCACCGCCTTGTCCCATTCCGGCGAATCGGACAGTTCCCCAAGAGACTCCCATGTTTCCCAATCAATCTGTGGGTAGGTTGTGCCAGTGATCCATTCACCCAACAGTGCAGCATGTTTTTCGCGTGAGCCGGAAAGGAACCAAGCCAAGCAGTGGGCCGATGGCTCTTGCTCGGCAGTTTGTCGGATCGATACCGTGGCGTGATCGGCCAACAAGCCGTAGATATGCGCCGAGCGCGACAGGAAGCGAATCAGGCACACAATGGGCGAGCCGCCCGTGGCTATCGTGCTGAAGTAGTCCTTGTCGGCCTCGATCTGCGCTTGGAACTGCGCCGGGTTGCGGTCATACAGCAAGCTCAATGCGCTGTAGTTGATGGCGCGGTTCTTCTCGTTCCGCTCATCTGCCAGCCGGAACACGAATTTCCACAGGGCTTTGAAGACGGCTTTCTCAACCTCTGGATTGAAGCGCTTGAAATACTTGCTCTCCAAGTACTCTTTCAGTTTCTTGCGGTCAATCGTGCCGGATGCCTGCATCAGGATGTTGGACGCCTGCTCAAGGTCTTCGGTCAGATCGTCTGCGATCTTCCTGGACAAGATTGGAGCCTTTGTGAGCAGGCCGTCAAGCGCGTTGCGGATGAGGGCGCGAACCGTGTCACGGTTCGGGCGATGCAATTGGAAATTGGCATTGACCACCGGATGCGCCGCAAGATGGCGCTGCTGTTGCAGGTACAGCAGATTCCCCCGCTCGGTGGTGTCCAGCAACTGGGTCTGCTCTGCCACCAACTCAACCAGCTTCGATTCCCATTCCGACGACCGTTCATTGGCCTGTTGCTGTTTTTTAACCTTGTCCAGAATGGATTTGGCCTTGGCATCGCCATAGAGATCGACGAGATGCTGGAGCTTGAACAGCAGGTCGCAGACCACGACCGACCACAGCATCACAACCGCAGACCGATAGTTGCCCACCACGTAGCAACTCAATACCTCGGAGAAGTATTCCTTGCTGCGCGCATCGAAGATTTGCGTTGCGCGTTGCTCGATGGAGTATTCGTCCAGCATCATGCCTCCCGACCGATGATTTCAACGTAACCAATCAGTTCTGTCACCGCCATCGCTGCTCCTTTGTACTTCATCTGCATTTGCCCGCTTGCCCCGTTTTGCCAGCCGCCCTCACTCGCGGCTGGCGCGCTTGCGCTCGTGCTCCTTGAGGTGGCGTTTGCGCAGCCGGATGTTCTTGGGCGTGATTTCCACCAGTTCGTCGTCCTCTATGAACTCCACCGCGTATTCCAGCGTCAGGATGATGGGCGGCGTGATTTTGATGGCGTCCTCTTTGCCGCTGACGCGGAAGTTGGTCAGTTGCTTGGTGCGCACGGGGTTGACCACGATGTCGTTGTCTCGGCTGTGGATGCCCACGATCATGCCTTCGTATACCGGCTCGCCAGGCTTGACGAACATGCGGCCCCGGTCGTCGAGCTTGCCGAGCGCGTAGGTCACGATCTCGCCATCGTCGCCGCTGATGAGCACGCCATTCTTGCGGCTGGCGATTTCGCCGCGATAGGCTTCGTAGCCGTCGAAGATGTTGCTGGCCAGGCCCGTGCCGCGCGTGAGGTTGAGAAATTCGTTCTGGAAACCGATCAGCCCGCGCGCCGGGATGCGGTATTCCAGCCGCACGCGGCCCCGTCCGTCGGATTCCATGTTGGAGAGTTCACCCTTGCGTTCGCCCAGCGCCTGCATGACCGCGCCCTGGTGCTGCTCTTCCACGTCAACGGTCAGCATCTCGATCGGTTCCTGGCGCACGCCAGCGACTTCGCGCAGCACCACGCGCGGTTTGCCAACGGCCAGTTCGTAGCCTTCGCGGCGCATGTTTTCCAGCAGGATGGTCAGGTGCAATTCGCCCCGGCCAGAGACTTCAAATACACCATCTTCAGCGGTTTCCAGCACGCGCAGCGCCACGTTGCTTTGCAGTTCTTTTTGCAGGCGGTCCCAGAGCTGGCGGCTGGTGACAAACTTGCCTTCGCGTCCGGCCAGCGGACTGGTGTTGACGCAAAAGTTCATGGTCAGTGTCGGCTCGTCCACTTCCAGCATGGGCAGTGGCTGCGGGTTTTGCGGATCGGTCAGTGTCACGCCAATGCCGATGCCCTCGATGCCGTTGACCAGCACGATGTCGCCCGGCCCGGCCTCGGTGGCCTGCACGCGCTCCAGCCCCTCGAACTTGAGCACCTGGTTGACGCGGCCCTTGTGGCTCTTGCCATCTGCGCCTTCCATGACCAGCACGTCCATGCCCGGTTTGAGGCGGCCCGCGCTGACGCGCCCCACGCCAATGCGGCCCACGAAGGTGGAGTAGTCCAGCGAGCTGATTTGCAACTGCAGCGGCGCCTGGGCGTCGCCCTTGTGCTCGGGCACGTGTTGGAGGATGGTTTCAAACAGCGCCGTCATGTCGTCGCCCCACTGCTCGCCGGGCGCGCCTTCTTGCAGCGCGCTCCAGCCGTTGAGGCCAGAGGCATAGACCACGGGAAAGTCAAGCTGCTCGTCGGTCGCGCCGAGTTTGTCGAACAGATCGAAGGCGGCGTTGATAACGTAGTCGGGCCGCGCACCCGGCTTGTCCACCTTGTTGACCACCACGATCGGCTTGAGGCCCAGCGCCAGCGCCTTCTTGGTCACAAAGCGCGTTTGCGGCATGGGGCCTTCCTGCGCGTCGATGAGCAGCACCACGCCATCGACCATGGACAGCGCGCGCTCCACCTCGCCGCCAAAGTCGGCGTGGCCGGGGGTGTCGACGATGTTGATGTGCGTGCCCTGCCAGGTGACGGCGCAGTTCTTGGCCAGGATGGTGATGCCGCGCTCTTTTTCGAGGTCATTGCTGTCCATCACGCGCTCGTCCACGCGCTCGTTGGCGCGGAACGTGCCGCTTTGGCGCAGCAGTTGATCGACCAGCGTGGTCTTGCCGTGGTCGACGTGGGCAATGATGGCGATGTTGCGGATTTGTTGGCTCATGGGTGTGTGCCGCGCCCGGGCGCGGAAAGCGGGGAAATGAAAGGAGA
Organism: Burkholderiaceae bacterium; assembly: GCA_031276435.1. Lineage (GTDB taxonomy): Bacteria > Pseudomonadota > Gammaproteobacteria > Burkholderiales > Burkholderiaceae_C > Ottowia. The sequence continues at coordinate 4,920 of JAISNB010000011.1, forward strand.
TGGCGTCGGCGGCGTCACGGCAGGCGACGCAACCGAAAGGGTTTGCTCGATTTCCAGGGGCGAGAGCAGCCGGTCGGCAATCAGCTCGCCTGCCTGGATGTGCGCCACGCCCAGCAGGGCGTGCGGGCGTTCGCCGAAGACGGCCACGCGCTGCGCGTCGGCCCAGGAGCCGCGGCGGCGCATGCCGGCCAGAAAGCGCCCGGCTTCTTCGCCAGCCAGCGTGACGTGGCTGTGATCGGGCAGCAGGCATTCAATGGGCAGCAGCCGTTGCAGCCGCCCGGCTTCGGTCAGCGTTTGCAAGGCTTCGAGGGTGATGCATTGCGCTTCTGAAAACGGCCCGCTTGCCAGCCGCCGCAGCCGCGCAAGGTGGCCGCCGGTGCCCAGGGCGCGAGCAATGTCTTCGCCCAGCGTGCGGATGTAAACGCCCTTGCTGCAACGCACATGCAGATCGATTGTGTCGGGGCCGCCTGACCCCGGGGTCAGGCGCAGTTCATGGATTTCAACGCCACGCGGCGCGCGCTCGATGCTTTGGCCCGCGCGCGCGTATTCGTACAGCGCCTTGCCGTCTTTCTTGAGCGCGCTGTGCATGGGTGGCACTTGTTCAATGCGGCCCAGAAACTGCTGGCGCACGCGCTCCAGTTGCGCGGCGTTCAGCTCTGGCACTGCCGGGCGCGCCAGCACTTGGCCTTCGGCATCGCCCGTGCTGGTGACCACGCCCAGTTGCACGGTGGCGGCATAGGTCTTGTCGGCGTCCAGATGCCCCTGGCTGAATTTGGTGGCCGCGCCAAAACACAGGGGCAGCACGCCGCTGGCCAGCGGATCGAGCGTGCCGGTGTGGCCCGCCTTTTCAGCGCGCAGCAGCCATTTGGCTTTTTGCAAAGCCTGGTTGCTCGATAGGCCAAGGGGCTTGTCCAGCAGCAGCACCCCGTGCACGGGGCGCCGCTGCACCCGCGCATGAGGAGCAGCCATCAGCGTCAGTCCCCGTCTTTGGAGCGCGAGGCCACGGCCTTGGCGATCAGCGCGTTCATGTCGGCGGCGCGCTCGGTGGTGCGGTCGAACACGAAGTGCAGTGTGGGCACGGTGTGGATGTGCAAACGTTTGAACAGGCCGTTGCGCAAAAAACCCGCCGCGGCGTTGAGCGCCTCGGTGGTCTCCTGGGCATCGCCCGCAAGCAGGCTGAAGAACACCTTGGCGTGCGCGTAGTCGGGCGTGACTTCCACGGCGTTGAGCGTGACCATGCCCACGCGCGGGTCCTTGACCTCGCGCGCGATCAGCTCGGCCAGATCGCGCTGGATCTGGTCGGCCACGCGGTAGCCGCGGTTTGGGCTGGACGATGGTTTGCGGGCTGCCATGAGAGTTGCCGATGGTGGCGCTGCTGCTGGTGGTGCGCGCCCCGCATGCATTGCGGGCGCGCGCGCCGTCGTCAGAGCGTGCGGGCGATTTCCTTGATTTCAAAGAGTTCGAGCTGGTCGCCTTCCCGGATGTCGTTGTAGCCCTTGAGCTTGATGCCGCACTCGAAGCCTTCCTTGACTTCGCGCACATCGTCTTTCATGCGCTTGAGCGACTCAAGCTCGCCGGTGTAGATCACCACGTTGTCGCGCAGCAGGCGGAAGTGCGCGTCGCGCCGCACCAGGCCATGCGTGACCATGCAGCCGGCAACAACGCCAATCTTGGAAGCGGTGAACACGGTGCGGATTTCCGCCGTGCCGATGACTTCCTCGCGCTGCTCGGGCGAGAGCATGCCCGCCATGGCGGCCTTGAGGTCGTCCACCGCGTCGTAAATGATGTTGTAGTAGCGAATCTCGATGCCGTTGGCTTCGGCCAGCTTGCGCGCGCCCGCCTCGGCGCGCGTGTTGAAGCCAATAATCAGCGCCTTGGAAGCGACGGCCAGATTGACATCGCTCTCGCTGATGCCGCCCACAGCCGCGTACACCACTTGCACCTTGACCTCGCTGGTCGAGAGCTTTTGCAGCGATCCGGTCAGCGCCTCTTGCGAGCCTTGCACGTCGGCCTTGACGATGATGGGCAGCGTCTTGACCTCGCCCGCCGTCATGTCGGAGAACATGTTCTCCAGCTTGGCCGCCTGCTGCTTGGCCAGCTTGGTGTTGCGGAACTTGCCCGCGCGGTAGGTGGCGATTTCGCGGGCGCGGCGCTCGTCGCTGAGCACCATGAATTCGTCGCCCGCCTGCGGCACCTCGCTCAAACCCTGGATTTCAACCGGGATGGACGGGCCAGCCAGCGCCACCTGTTTGCCGTTTTCGTCGAGCATGGCGCGCACGCGGCCAAAGGTTTGCCCGGCCAGCACCACGTCGCCCGTCTTGAGCGTGCCCGACTGCACCAGCACGGTGGTCACTGGGCCGCGCCCCTTGTCGAGCCGCGCTTCAATGATCAGGCCCTTGGCCGCGGCCTGCACCGGCGCTTTCAGCTCCAGCACCTCGGCTTGCAGCAGCACTTTTTCAAGCAGTTCGTCAATGCCCTGCCCGGTCTTGGCGGAAACGGGCACAAAGAGCGCTTCGCCGCCGAATTCCTCAGGCACGACCTCTTCGGCCACAAGCTCGTTGCGCACGCGGTCGATGTTGGCGTCGGGCTTGTCGATCTTGTTGATGGCCACCACGATGGGCACGCCAGCGGCCTTGGCGTGTTTGATGGCTTCCCGGGTCTGGGGCATCACGCCGTCGTCGGCGGCCACCACCAGAATCACGATGTCGGTGGCCTGCGCGCCGCGCGCGCGCATGGCGGTAAAGGCCTCGTGGCCCGGCGTGTCCAGGAAAGACACCACGCCGCGCGGCGTTTCCACGTGGTAGGCGCCAATGTGCTGCGTGATGCCGCCCGCCTCGCCCGCGGCCACTTTGGCGCGGCGGATGTAGTCCAGCAGCGAGGTCTTGCCGTGGTCGACATGGCCCATCACGGTGACCACCGGCGCGCGCGGCAGCAATTCAGCCGATTGCGCCTGCACCTCTTCCTCGGTAAAGGCTTCGGGATCGTCCAGCGTGGCAACCACGGCCTTGTGGCCCAGCTCTTCGACCACGATCATGGCGGTGTCCTGATCGAGCGGCTGGTTGATGGTGACCATTTGCCCGAACTTCATCAACTGCTTGATGACTTCAGAGGCCTTGATCGCCATCTTGTGCGCCAACTCGGCCACGGTGATGGTCTCTGGCACGTGCACTTCGATGACGCGGTGTTCAACCGGCGCCGCCGCTGGTGCTGGCGCTGGCGCGGCATCGCGCGCGCCCCGGCGGTTGCGCTGCCCGCCGCCGCGCCAGTTGTTGCGGCCCGCGCCGCCGCCGTCGCTGCGGTTGGGCAGGCTTTTTTTCTGGGCCGGATCGCCCGCCCAACTGGAAGACAGCTTGGCCGATTTGACCTCTTTGGCCGCGCCCGCCGCTGCGCTGGCGGCTGGTTTGCGCGCCGCTGGCGCTCCGCCCTTGGCGTCCTTGCCCGCCGCTGCGCCCTTGGCCGCGCCCGACGGCCTTTTGGCTACGAGCACCTTGCGCGGCTTGCTGAGCATGTCGCGGATGGCCTCGGCCTCGGCCAGCGCCTTGCGGCGGCGCTCTTCCATTTCGCTGGATCGCTCGGCCTCGTCGCTGGCGGCAGGGGCGGTGGTGGTGGCAGCAGCGGCTGGCTCTGCCACCTTGCTGGCCCTGGGTTTGGCGCTGGTGGCCGCTGCGGCGGCAGCGGTTTGCCCGGCTGGCGCTGTTGGCTCGGGCTTTGCTGGCCTGGGGCGCGCGTCTTTGTCTTTGTCTTTGGATGCCGCCGCCTGCTTTTTCGCCGTGGCTTTGGCGGCGGAAGCGGCTGCGGTGGCCGTGGCTGCGGCTGGTTCAGCCGCAGTCACTTGCGGCACTTCGGCGGCAGCAGGCGGCCTGGACTTGCCGGATTTGGACTTTGGCTTGGCCTCGCTCTCGCCCCCGGTTTTTTGCGCGGCCTTGTTTTTCCGGTCTTCTTCCTGACGGCGAATCAGTTCGGCCTGGCGACGCGCTTCTTCCTCGCGGCGCGCGCGCTCGGCCTCGTCGATGACAACTGGCTGCTGCTGCTGCGCGGCTGGCGCGGCAGCGGCTGGCGGCTGCGCCTGGGCAGATGGCTCGGGCGCGGCGGTGGTGGCAGCGGCTTCGCCATCGCGTTTGACGAAGGTGCGCTTTTTGCGCACTTCCACCTGAATGGTGCGCGCCTTGCCGGTGGCGTCGGCCTGCTTGATTTCGCTGGTGGACTTGCGCATCAGCGTGATCTTCTTGCGCGCGCTTTCTTGCGCGCCGTGGCTGGACTTGAGGTGGCTGAGCAATTGCTGTTTGTCGGCTTCTGTCAGTGCGTCGCTGGCGGCCTTTTTCTTGACGCCAGCGGCCTGCAACTGCTCCAGCAGCACATTCGTGGGTTTGTTGAGTTCATTGGCGAACTCTGCGACAGTGGTATTTGACATATCTTGTGCGAGTCTCCATGACCATTACTCGGAATCATCGGTGAACCAGTGTTCACGCGCCTTGAGGATGAGCGCGCTGGCCTCTTCCTGTGCCTGGCCCGTGATCTCGGTCAGTTCATCAACCGCCAGATCGGCCAGGTCATCGCGGGTTTTCACGCCAGCATCGGCCAGTTTTTCTATCAGTTCCGTGGTCAGTCCCTCAAGGCTGACCAGATCCTGCGAGACGGCACTGACTTTTTCCTCGCGCGCGATTTCCATGGTCAGCAATGCGTCCTTGGCGCGGGCGCGCAACTCGTTGACGGTTTCCTCGTCGAAGCCCTCGATGTCGAGCATCTCGTGCAAGGGCACGTAGGCCACTTCTTCAAGGTTGGTGAAGCCTTCGTTGATGAGGATGTCGGCAATCTCCTGATCCACATCGAGTTTTTCCATGAACAACTGGCGCACCGAGGTGGTTTCCTGCTCCTGTTTCTGGGCCGACTCCTCGGCGTCCATGATGTTGATCTTCCAGCCGGTCAGATCAGAGGCCAGGCGCACGTTCTGCCCGCCACGGCCAATGGCGATGGCCAGGTTTTCCTCGTCCACCACCACGTCCATGACGTGTTTTTCCTCGTCCACCACAATGGATTGCACATTCGCCGGGGCCAGCGCGCCAATGACAAACTGCGCCGGGTCTTCCGACCACAGCACGATGTCCACGCGCTCGCCAGCCAGTTCGTTGGTCACGGCGTTGACGCGCGTGCCGCGCACGCCCACACAGGTGCCGATGGGGTCGACCCGCTTGTCGTGCGAGACCACCGCGATCTTGGCGCGCGACCCGGGATCGCGCGCGCAGGATTTGATCTCCAGCAGCCCCTGCTCGATCTCTGGCACCTCCTGGCGGAACAGCTCCACCATGAACTCGGGCGCCGAGCGCGACAGCAAAATGGGCGCGCCGCGCAAGGTCAGATCCACTTCCATGATCATGGCGCGCACGCGGTCACCGCTGCGCAGGTTTTCCTTGGGAATCATCTCGCTGCGCTTGAGCCGGCCTTCCACGCGGCCCGCCTCCACAATGACGTCGCCCTTGTCCATGCGCTTGACCGTGCCGCTGAAAATCTTCTCGCCCCGGCTCATGAAGTCGTTGAGCAGCATCTCGCGCTCGGCGTCGCGGATTTTTTGCAGGATCACCTGCTTGGCCGCCATCGCGCCAATGCGCCCGATGGGCACCGACTCCACCGGCTCCTCGATGTATTCATCCACCTCGATGTCGGGAATTTGCTCGCGCGCCTCGAACAGCAGGATCTCCTGATCGGGCAATTGCAGCCCCGCCTCGTCAGGCACCACGCGCCAGCGGCGAAACGTTTCGTACTCGCCCGTATCGCGGTCGACGGCCATGCGGATGTCCACATCGCCCGCGTACAGCTTCTTGGTCGCCTGCGCCAAAGCCGCTTCCACAGCGCCAATCACCACATCGCGCTCGACATTCTTGTCGCGCGAGATGGCGTCCACCAGCATCAACAATTCTCGATTCATCTTTTTTACCACTTCCGTGTATCTCTTGCGCCCTGTCCTCCGGGCGCGGCTTTCAGCCCTTTTGCAAAGTCGCCGCGTCGCGGCGGCCCTTGAAATTCACAACAGGCGCCAGCCGCGCCTCTTTCAACTCGTCCAACTCAAAATCCATGGCGTACTCGGGCGGCGGCGCGCGCCTGGCGCTCACCCGCTGCCCCGGCTTGACCCTGGGCGCGTCCTGCCAGACGATGCGCCAGCGGCTTGGCTGCTCGCTGCGGCGCAGCACGCCCCGGAATTTCTTGCGATTGGCCGCCACCTGCTGCTGCGGCGCGCCCGCCGCCACAGCCTGCGCGCTGGCGCCGCTGCCAACAGGGTCCTTGAGCGTGATGTCAATCACCTCGCCCAGAAAGCGTTCAAAATCCAGCGCGTGCCGCAAAGGCCGGTCAATGCCGGGCGAAGAAACCTCAAGCCGCCGGTAATCGACGTTTTGCACTTCCAGCACGTACTGAAGCTGGCGCGTCACGCGCTCGCAATCGTCCACCGTGATGGCCATCGCCTCGGATTGCGGCGCGGCGGCGGCGGCGTCAGCGTCAGCCGCATCGGACGCGGGCGACCAGGGCCAGTCCACCGTCACGCGCAGCAGACCGCCAGCGGATCGTTCAACATCCACCAGATCGAGGCCGAGACCGCGCACGGTATCGCCAATCACCTGTTGCAAACTTGTTGCGCCAGCCAATGTCGCCACATTCCCTCAGAAGTCAGCCCAAAACCCAAAAAAAATGGGCGGTTGGATACCCGCCCATTTGGTCGTGAACCGTGCGATTTTAGCACGCCAGCATGTCCTTGTCACCCGCTTTGCGGCGCGCGTTGCCGCAAAGCCGCCGCAATAGCCAGCCGCCGTTTGGGACAATTGGCCGCATGAGTTTCAAAGCCCCTGAATTGCTGCTGCCCGCAGGCAGCCTGGAGAAAATGCGCGCGGCTTTTGATTTTGGCGCCGACGCGGTTTACGCCGGGCAGCCGCGCTACAGCCTGCGCGCGCGCAACAACGAATTCCGCCTGGAGCAGATTGCCGCTGGCATTGCCGAGGCGCACGCGCGCGGCAAGCGGTTTTTTGTGACCAGCAACCTGATTGCCCACAACGACAAGGTGCGCACCTGTCTGCGCGATCTGGCGCCTGTGGTGGCGCTGGGGCCTGACGCGCTCATCATGGCCGATGCAGGACTGATCATGCAGGTGCGCGAGCAATGGCCGCATGTGCCGGTGCACCTATCGGTGCAGGCCAACACCACCAACTGGGCTGCGGTCAAGTTCTGGCAGCGCGCGGGGCTGAGCCGCATCATTCTCTCGCGCGAGCTGAGCCTGGCCGAAGTGGCGCAAATCCGCCAGGAATGCCCGGACATCGAGTTGGAAGTGTTTGTGCACGGCGCGCTGTGCATCGCCTATTCGGGCCGCTGCCTGCTCAGCGGCTACTTCAACCGGCGCGATTCCAACCAGGGCACTTGCACCAACGCCTGCCGCTGGAATTACAAGACGCAATGCGCCAGCGCAGACCCCAACACCGGCGATGCCCTGGCCCGATTCGCCGCCGCTCAAGATGCCGCTTGCGCCGCCGGGCCGGGCGAGGGCGCGCGGCAAAATCCGGCGGCCTGCGGCGACGGCCAGCGCCACCGGGCCGCTGATGCGGTGTACCTGATCGAGGAAGAAGGCCGTCCGGGCCAGTGGATGCCCATCATGGAAGACGAGCACGGCACCTACATCATGAACAGCCGCGATTTGCGCGCCGTGGAACTGGTGGAAAAACTGGTGCACATTGGCGTGGATTCGCTCAAGATCGAAGGGCGCACCAAAAGCCTGTACTACGTGGCGCGTACCGCGCAAACGTACCGCCGCGCCATCGACGACGCCGTGGCGGGGCGGCCATTTGACCCCGCGCTCATCACCGAACTGGAAGGGCTGGCCAATCGCGGCTATACATCGGGCTTTCTGGAACGCCGTCCGGCGCAGGATTACCAGAACTACGAAACCGGCCACTCCGTGGCGCAGCGCAGCCAGTTTGTGGGCCAGGTGCGCGCCGTGCAAGAGGGCGGCTGGGCTGAAGTGGAAACCAAAAACCGCTTTGCCGTGGGCGATACGCTGGAAATCATTCACCCCGGCGGCAACCGCACCATCACGCTGGGGGCCATGAAAGACGCTGCCGGTCAGGCCATTGAGGTGGCCCTGGGCAACCCCATGCGCGTGTGGATTGCGCTGGGTGGCGGCCCTGCCGATGGCGCGCTGATTGCGCGGCTGCTGCCGCCACCTGCGCGGCCAGCACAAGACAAGGCCGATTCGCATCCGCCGTTGCCGCGCCCGCAAGGCGTTTGACCGCGCAGCGCGGCAAAAGCAAAAAAGCGCGCCACCCTACCATAAAGGCACGCGCGTTCTGGGACGTTACGCGGCGGTCACTCGTTTTTGCCCAGGTTTTTGCGCAGGCTTTCGCGCATCGCCGCCTGCATCTGCTGGATGAGGCTTGGTATGCGTTGCTGCGTCACATCCACGCTTTTTGCCATCAACGCGGGCATTTTGCTGGTCGTGGACTGGCCGACCGGGCTTTCGTAGAAGGCGATCAAGCCGTCCACCTCTTCTTGCGTGAGCACCTCGCGGTAGACCTTGAAAAGGTCTGGCTTGAGCGCGTCCCACGAAAACTCTTTCTGGACGATCTCGCTGTATTGTTTGAGGAAGTCATTGGTAACGGCATCGATTTGGGATTTTTTATCCTCGCTCAAGTTCGCTTCTTCCAGCATCTGCGCCATCATGTTTTTCAGCATGGGTTCAATTTGCACAATCATGTCCTTCATCAGCTTTTCGGTCTGGGTAACGGCCAGCAGGCGCTCCAGCGATGCGTCGCTGGGCGGTGCGGCATGGGCCATCATGGGACAGGCGATCAGGCCGAGCAGCAGCAGGCAGGTAGAGGCAATCTTCTTCATGCAAATTCTCCGTGTGTTGGGTTGGATGGTTGGGGCGCTTTCAGCACGCATGCCGCAACGCCTTGCGGCAGTGTAACCGCGCCCGTTCGGGCGGCAGCCTGCCAGGCCAGCCGGGCATGTGCATATTTCCATTTTGTCGAAGCGCGGACGCGCAACCGGCCTATCATTGGCCGCACTGCCAGACGGGCGCTGTGTCGACACGGGGCGCTGTCTGCATCATCAACACACAGGAGAAATGCATGAAACTGTCCAGGAAATTTGTCCAAGCGACCCTGATGGCGCTGGCCCTGTCGGGCGCCAGCGGCACGTGGGCGCAAAACTTGAGCGTGCTGAAGGTGGCGGCCACGGCTGTGCCGCACGCGGAAATCCTCAATTTCGTCAAACCCAAGCTCAAGGCCGAAGGCGTTGATTTGCAGGTGGTGGAGTTTTCCGACTACGTGCAGCCCAACCTGGCGGTGGCCGACAAGCAGCTTGATGCCAACTTCTTCCAGCACAAGCCGTATCTGGACAGCTTCGTCAAGGAGCGCAAGGTCGATCTGGTGCTGGTGCCCAATGGCGGCATTCACATCGAACCTTTTGGCGCTTATTCCAAAAAGATCAAGCGGCTGGACGATCTGAAATCCGGCTCGCGCGTGGCCATTCCCAACGATCCCACCAACGGTGGCCGCGCCTTGTTGCTGCTGCAGGCGCACGGCGCGATCAAGCTGAAGAAAGACGCAGGCCTGGAAGCGACGGTCAAGGACATTGTGGAAAACCCCAAGAAGCTCAAGTTTTCCGAGCTGGAAGCGCCGCAATTGCCGCGCGCTCTGGACGATGTGGATGTGGCGCTGATCAACACCAATTACGCCCTGCAAGCTGGCCTGAACCCCACCAAGGACGCGCTGGTGATCGAAGGCAAGGATTCGCCCTACGTGAATGTGCTGGCGGCGCGCTCGGACAACGCGGCTTCCGATGCCGTGACCAAGCTGGCCCAGGCACTGCGCACGCCCGAGGTCAAGGACTTCCTGTCGCAAAAGTACAAGGGGGCCGTCGTTCCGGCGTTTTGATGGCGCGGCGCGCCGCTCCGCGCGCAGCTTGCGCTTGTTGCAGGCCAGCGGCGGCGGCAGCGGACGCAAAAGAAAACGGACTACAGTTTTTGTGGCTGTAGTCCGTTTTTTGTTGGTCGGCGTGGCGGGATTCGAACTCGCGACCCCTTGCACCCCATGCAAGTGCGCTACCAGGCTGCGCTACACGCCGGAAAGCTGGCGATTATAGCGCGCCACGGCCCCGGCTGGTCGTTACCTGAAAGCTGAGCAGCTCGCGGATTTCGCGCAATTCGCGCGCCAGGCTGTCCCATTTCAAAAGCCTGTTGCTGCCGCCTTGCGCGGCGGCAGTGGCGGCTTTGTTGGCATCGACTGCGGGTGGTTTTGCTGGCGCTGGCGGCGCGCCAGCCAGCGGCGCTTCTTGCGGTTGGTCAGCGTCTTTGTCTTGCTGCTGCGCCATCTCTTGCAATTGCTGGCGCGCGCCGCTGATGGTAAAGCCCTGGTCGTACAACAGTTCGCGGATGCGGCGGATCATCAAGACCTCGTGGTGCTGGTAATACCTGCGGTTGCCGCGGCGCTTCATGGGACGCAACTGGGTGAATTCTTGCTCCCAATAGCGCAGCACGTGCGGTTTGACGCCACACAACTCGCCCACCTCACCGATGGTGAAGTAGCGTTTGGCGGGTATGGCGGGCAAAGTGTTTCCCATGCAGATCAACGTCTTACGCGCGAAAGATGCTAGGTTACCGCAAGTTTTGGCGCCGCGCCACTGCATGGGCGCGCGCCGGTCGCTTCAGCGCAACCATCGCCGCTTCCGGGACTTGTTCGATGCTTTTTGCGCTTGTGACAAGGCGCGCTTTGCAGGCGCTGGCCGAGCGGGCGGGTGGGGCGGGCATCCGATCAGCGCGCGCTGCCCTGGATTTGGTCTTTGAGTTTCTGGCTGGCGTGGAAGGTGACCACGCGCCGCTCGGCAATGGGGATCATCTCGCCCGTGCGCGGGTTGCGCCCCGGGCGCAGCGCCTTGAGGCGAATCTGGAAGTTGCCAAATCCGGCGATCTTGACGTCTTCGCCCGCGATCAGGCGCTGGCTGATGAGGTCGAAGAACGCGTCAATCATGTCTTTGGATTCACGCTTGTTCAGCCCGATCTGCTCGAACAGCAGGTCGGCCAGTTGCGCCTTGGTCAAGGCGGGTGTTTCAAGGCTGTCAACGGATAGCTCGAACATTTTTCTGCTCCTTCCAGATGCGTGGCCGCGGCGCCGTTCAGGCCCGCAGGCGCGCGCCCAATTGTTGCTGCAATGCCTGCAAGACGGCCTGCACGGCGGCATCGACTTGCTCGTCGGTGAGGTTGCCGCCAGCGTACTGGAACACCAGGCGCACGGCCAGGCTTTTTTCGCCAGCGGCCATGCTGGCGGCGGCTTCGGCGCCGGGGCTGGGCCGCCACACGTCGAACAAGAGCGCTGCGCCGCGCAGCAGCAGCGCGGTTTCTGCGCTGTGGATGGCCTGCATCAGTTGCGCGTGCGTGATCTGCTCGCGCACCACCACGGCCAAATCGCGCTCCACCAACTGGTGGCGCGATACGGGTTGCGCCTGGGGCAGCGGGCGCGCCAGCACGGCATCAAGCGCCAGCTCGAACAGCAGCGGCGTTTGCGGCAGTTCCCACTTCTGGCGCCAGCGCGGGTGCAACTCGCCCACGTGGCCGATGACTGCGCCATCTGCCAGCACGCGCGCCGCGCGGCCCGGGTGCAGCGCCGGATGCTGGCACGGCTCAAAGGCAATCTGGCGCGCGGCCAGCAGGGTTTGCACATCGCCCTTGATGTCAAAAAAATCGGCGCTCGCTTGTTTGCCGGTCCAGAACTGGCGCGCGGGCGCTCCGTAGAGCGCACCAGCCACGTGCATGGGCTGGCGCACGCCGCGCACGCTGGCCTCATTTTCTGTGGCGCTGGCATCGCGCAGAAATACGCGCCCGATTTCAAACACGCGCACACGCTCGGCACGGCGGTCCACGTTGTGTTTGACCACGTTGAGCAGCGAGGCCATGAGGCTGCTGCGCATGACGTTCATCTGGCTGGCAATGGGATTGAGCAGGCGGATGGGTTGCGCGTTGCCCGCCAGGTCGCGCTCCCAGTTTTCGTCCACGAAACTGAAGTTGATGGTTTCCAGATAGCCCAGATCGGCCAAGACGCGGCGCACGGCAAACGGGCTGCGCCGGGTTTCGGGGCACACCCGCGGCGCGATCGCAGCCAGCGGCGCCACGTCGGGCAGTTGCTGGTAGCCCGTCAGGCGCGCGATTTCTTCTATCAGGTCTTCCTCGATGCGCAAATCAAAGCGGTAGGACGGCGGCGTGACCGTGATGGCTGCGTCGCCTTTTTCTTGCTGCGCGAAGCCCAGGCGCTGGAACACCTGCGCACATTGCTGCTGGCTGACGGGCATGCCGATGACTTTGGCCGCGCGCGCCACGCGCAGCGTGATGGGCGCCGGTTGGGGCATGTTGGGTTGCGCGTCGTCCACGGGGCCGAAGCGGGTTTGCGCGGTGCCGCAGATTTGGGCAATGAGTTGCGAAATGCGCTCGATGTGCGCGACGGTCAGCGCGGGGTCTACGCCGCGCTCGAAGCGGTGCCCGGCGTCGGTGGCGAAGTTCAAGCGTCGCGAGCGTCCGGCCACGGCCTCGGGCCACCAGAAAGCGGCTTCGACGTAGACGTTTTGCGTGGCATCGGATACGGCAGTGGCGTCGCCGCCCATGATTCCGGCCAGCGATTCGACAGCCTGATCGTCGGCAATCACGCCCACGGTTTCGTCCAGCGTGACCGTGTTGCCGTTGAGCAGCTTGAGCTGCTCGCCCGCGCGCGCCCAGCGCACGGCAAGTGCGCCATGAATCTTGTCCAGATCGAAGATGTGCGTCGGGCGACCGTATTCGAACATCACGTAGTTGGAGATGTCCACCAGCGCGCCCACGCTGCGCTGGCCGCAGCGCGCCAGGCGCCGCGCCATCCACGCTGGCGTGGCGGCGCGGGTGTTGACGCCGCGCACCACGCGGCCAGAAAAGCGACCGCACAAATCAGGGGCCTGCACCTTGACGGGCAGCACTTCATCCGTGGTGGCGGGCACGGCGGCAATGGGCGGTGTGTTCAGGCTTGCGCCCGTGATGGCCGACAGCTCGCGCGCGACGCCATACACGCTGAGCACATGGCCCAGATTGGGCGTGAGCTTGAGCGTAAACACCACGTCGTCCAGATCGAGCACCTGCCGGACATCAGCGCCCACGGGCGCGTCTGCTGGCAACTCCAGCAGGCCCGCGTGCTCGTCCGAGAGCCTGAGTTCGCGCGCCGAGCACAGCATGCCCTGGCTTTCCACGCCGCGCAGTTTGCCCAGCCTGATTTTGACCGGCTTGCCGTCGTCGCCCGGCGGCAGTTCAGCGCCCACCAGCGCGCACGGCACTTTGATGCCCGCGCGCGCGTTGGGCGCGCCGCACACCACGCCCAGCAGCGCGCCTTGCCCCACATCGACCTGGCACACGCGCAGGCGATCGGCGTTGGGGTGTTGCGCGGCCTCTTTGATTTCGCCCACCACGACATGCGCAAAAGCAGGCGCGACTGGGCGCAACGCTTCCACCTCGAAACCGGCCATGGTCAGGGCGTCGGCCAGTTCGGCGGTGTTCAGGGGCGGGTTGCAGAATTCGCGCAACCAGGATTCAGGAAATTGCATAGTGACTCGGATTCATCCACTCTTGTGGCGGGCGCGCCGCCGCTTCAGGCAAACTGGCTGAGAAAACGCACGTCGCCTTCAAAAAACAGGCGCAAATCGCTGATGCCATAGCGCAGCATGGCCAGCCGGTCGATGCCCGAACCAAAGGCAAAGCCAATGAAACGCTCGGGATCCAGCCCCATGTTGCGCACCACCTGCGGGTGCACCTGCCCGGAGCCTGACACCTCCAGCCACTTGCCCGCCAGCGGGCCACTTTGAAACTGGATGTCGATCTCCGCACTGGGTTCGGTAAACGGGAAATAACTGGGGCGAAAGCGCAAGATGAGGTCATCCGTCTCGAAAAACGCCTTGCAAAAACCAAGGTACGTGGCTTTCAAATCCTTGAAGCTCACGTTTTCGCCAAGCCACAGTCCTTCGACCTGGTGGAACATGGGCGAGTGCGTGGCGTCGTTGTCAACGCGGTAGGTGCGCCCGGGCGCGATGACGCGGATTTCGCTGACCTCGCCGCGCGCCAGCGCCGCCGCGTGTCGCCGGGCATGCGCCGTGGCGTAGCGAATTTGCATGGGACTGGTGTGCGTGCGCAGGCAGTAAGGCAGGCCGTTTTCGTCTTCCAGATCGACATAGAACGTATCCTGCATGGAGCGCGCCGGGTGGTTGGGCGGGTTGTTCAGCGCCGTGAAGTTGAACCAGTCGCTCTCGATTTCAGGGCCGTCGGCCACGTCAAAGCCCATGCTGGCAAAGACTTGCTCGACGCGCTCCCACGCCAGGGCAATGGGGTGCAGGCCACCGGCGTCGCGCTGGCGGCCCGGCAGCGTCACATCCAGCGCCTCGGCCCGCAACTGGCGCTCCAGATCGGCGTCCTGCAAAGCCTGGCGGCGCGCGGCCAGGGCGGCCTCGATCGCCTGCTTGGCCGTGTTGATGGCCGCGCCCCGGACTTTTTTTTCTTCGACCGGCAACTGCGCCAGGCCTTTCATCAAATCGGTCAACTGCCCGGACTTGCCCAGATAGCGCGCCTTGGCGTTTTCCAGATCGGCGGGCGTCGCGGCCCCGGCAAATTCAGATGCGGCGCGGGCCACCAGTTGATCGAGTTGATCGGAAACCGAAGCTGAAGCATTCATTGCAAAAAACACCACCAGAAATCAAAAGAAAAAGGGATTGACGCCTTCGCGGCATCAACCCCCTTGCGCAGCCCGCGCCTGTTGTCATCTGGAGAAACAGAGTGTCCGGCGCAGCGCGCGCGCAAGCGTGAAAAATCAAGCGGCGGCGGTCAGTTTGGCCTTGGCTTGTTCCACGATGCTGGCAAAGGCCGCCTTGTCGTGCACGGCAATGTCGGCCAGAACCTTGCGATCCAGCCCCACACCGGCCTTGGTCATCCCGTTGATGAACTGGCTGTAGGTGATGCCGCATTCACGCGCGGCGGCGTTGATGCGGGCAATCCACAGACGGCGGAATACGCGCTTTTTGGCGCGGCGGTCGCGGTAGGCATACTGGCCTGCCTTCATGACGGCTTGCTTGGCAACGCGATAGACGTTGCCGCGGCGGCCGCGGAAGCCTTTGGCCAGAGCCAGAACTTTTTTGTGACGAGCGCGGGCGGTAACGCCACGTTTGACGCGAGGCATATGGTTTTCTCCTTGTCCGTCAGTTGATCAAAGACCCGCAAAGGGCAGCATCTGCGCTATGTGACCCAGATTGGTCTCATGCACATTGACCGCGCCCCGCAAGTGGCGTTTGTTCTTGGTGGTCTTCTTGGTCAGGATGTGACGCTTGAAGGCTTGACCGCGCTTGACGGTGCCACCGGGACGGACGCGAAAACGCTTTTTCGCGCTGCTCTTGGTTTTCATTTTGGGCATTCACATGCTCCTTGGTTTGCATTGTGCTCGTGAGGCGTCTGCAAACCGGTTTGCAGCCTTGATGGCCCCGAGCCACTTTTGTGGGCAACCTTCCAGTTGCCCGGTTTGCCCGGCTGACCGCCCCGCAAGAAGAGGAGTCGTCAACCTGGCAAATTCTGGCCCGCTCCAAAAAGAGCGGGCGCGCGGCATATTCTTGCCTTAACTTTCAGCCGATTCCGCTGGCGTTGCCGCTGCCGCCAGGGGCGTTGCCGCAGCCTGCTTGCCGCCAGAGGCGGCGGCGCTACCGCCACCGCCTTTTTTGCGCGCGGGCGCCAGCATCATGATCATCTGCTTGCCTTCGAGCTTGGGAAACTGCTCGACCTGGATGATGTCGGCCAGGTCATCGCGGATGCGGCTGAGCAAATCAAGCCCCAACTCCTGGTGCGTGATCTCGCGACCGCGAAAACGCAGCGTGACCTTGACCTTGTCGCCATCGGCCAGGAAGCGGCGGATGTTGCGCATCTTGATCTGGTAGTCGCCCTCGTCCGTGCCGGGGCGGAACTTGACTTCCTTGATCTCGATGACAACCTGCTTGGCCTTGGCCTCGGCGGCCTTCTTCTGCTCCTGATACTTGAACTTTCCATAGTCCATCAGGCGGCAGACCGGCGGGCTGGCCATGGCGGCGATTTCCACCAGATCAATGTCCAGATCGCCCGCCATGCGCAGGGCTTCCTGGATGGCAACGATGCCCATCGGCTCGTTGTCCGGCCCGTTGAGGCGCACCTCTGGCGCGGTGATTTCACGGTTCAGGCGATGGGCGCGCTCTTCACGTTGGCGGCGGTCACGAAAATTGGTAGCGATGGCTCAAATCCTTTCATTCACAAAAAAACACTGCAAAAACAACGCCTTCTGCCCTGACCAAACCAGCGCAGGCAAAAAACCGGGTCCATGAAGGCCATCAGGCTTTGGACACAATGTCCTGCCCCAGGCGCTCGGCAAACGCCTCAAGCGGCATGACGCCAAGATCCTGTCCGCCCCGCGCGCGCACGGCAACGGCACCAACTTGCTTTTCCTTGTCGCCAGCGACAAGGATATAAGGCAGCTTTTGCAACGAATGCTCGCGTATTTTATACGTGATCTTCTCGTTTCGCAGGTCGGTTTCGGCCCTGAAGCCCCGCTGGCGCAGCATTTTGGCCACGCTTTGCGCATAGTCGGCCTGCGCGTCGGTGATTGTGGCGACCACCACCTGAACCGGCGCCAGCCAGACGGGCATGGCCCCCGCGTGCTGCTCGATCAGGATGCCGATGAAGCGCTCAAGACTGCCCACGATGGCCCGGTGCAGCATGACGGGGCGGTGGCGCGCACCATCTTCGCCCACATATTCGGCGTCCAGCCGCTCGGGCAAATTGGGGTCGACCTGGATCGTGCCGCATTGCCACTGGCGGCCCAGCGCGTCTTTGAGCGTGTATTCGATTTTGGGGCCGTAGAACGCGCCCTCGCCGGGCAAGTACTCGAACGCGCAACCCGACGCGCGCAACCCCGCGGCCAGCGCGGCTTCGGCTTTGTCCCAACTGGCGTCGGTGCCGATGCGTTTTTCGGGCCGCGTCGACAGCTTGTAGAGTATGTCGGTAAAGCCAAAGTCCTTGTAGACCTTTTGCAGCAAGGTCGTGAAGGCCGTGACTTCGGACTGGATCATCTCTTCGGTACAGAAGATGTGGCCGTCGTCCTGCGTGAAACCGCGCACCCGCATGATGCCGTGCAGCCCGCCCGATGGCTCGTTGCGGTGGCAGGCGCCAAATTCGCCGTAGCGCAGCGGCAGATCGCGATAGCTCCTGACACCCTGCTTGAAGATCAGGATGTGGCCCGGACAGTTCATGGGCTTGAGCGCGTAGTCGCGCTTTTCCGACTCGGTGGTGAACATGTTCTCGCGGTACTTGTCCCAGTGGCCGGTTTTTTCCCACAGGCTTTTGTCCAGAATCTGCGGGCCTCTGACCTCCAGATAACCGTTGTCGCGGTACACGCCGCGCATGTACTGCTCCACCTGCTGCCAGATGCACCAGCCCTTGGGGTGCCAGAACACGGTCCCGGGCGAATGCTCGTCAATGTGGAACAAATCCAGCTCGCGCCCCAGCTTGCGGTGATCGCGCTTTTCGGCCTCTTCCAGCATCGTCAGGTATTGCCTGAGATCGTCCTTGCTGGCCCAGGCCGTACCGTAGATGCGCTGGAGCATCTCGTTGCGGTGATCGCCCCGCCAGTAAGCGCCCGCCACCTTCATCAGCTTGAAGAACCTGAGCTTGCCCGTGCTGGGCACGTGCGGGCCGCGGCACAGGTCTTCAAACGCGCCCTCGCGGTACAGGGACACATCCTCATTGGTCGGAATGCTGGCGATGATCTCGGCCTTGTAGTGCTCGCCCAGTCCCTTGAAGTACGCCACCGCCTCGTCGCGCGGCAACACGCGGCGCACCACCGGCTCGTCCCTGGCGGCCAACTCGGTCATCTTCTTCTCGATGGCGGCCAGATTTTCCGGCGTAAACGGGCGCTTGTAGCTGAAGTCATAGTAAAAGCCGTTTTCGATCACCGGCCCAATGGTGACCTGCGCATCCGGAAACAGCTCTTTGACCGCGTAGGCCAGCAAGTGCGCGGTGGAATGGCGGATCATCTCCAGCCCCTCGGCATCCCTGGCCGTCACAATGGCAAGGCTGGCGTCGTGATCGACGATAAAACCCGTGTCCACCAGCTTGCCGTCCACCTTGCCGCCCAGCGCCGCCTTGGCCAGGCCTGCGCCAATGCTGGCGGCCACTTCGGCCACCGAAACCGGGCCGGGAAACTGCCGCCTGGAGCCATCAGGCAGCGTGAGAGTGATTGCGTTGCTCATTTTTGAAAACATCCTGCACGAAAAACAAAAAGCGCGGGATCCGCCGCGCTTTCATGTGGGTTGCCTGACTGTGATTGTTCCTGACCGCTGCAATGCTTCTGCATGGCGCCCGCTGCAAAAGGCGCGCGGGCCGGCACCTTTTGCCAATCAGCAAAAAAACGGTGGAGTCCAAGTTCGCGGTGTCATAACCGGGGTGCCTTTCTCGCTCTTATCCAGAAACGGGTTCGCTTGGCGCGGCAGCCACTCACGGCAGCCGCATCCTTCACCCAAAAGCTCTAAGTCAAGCTGTTGATTTTACAGCGCCTCTGGCGCGATGCGGCGCGCGGCAGCGCACGGCGGGGCACGCAGCGCCCCTGGCTTATTTGCCGATCAGGTTGGTCAGCCGCTCGGCCTCAAAGGTTTCTTGCAGTGCGGCCTCGCCCGGTACGCAGCCCGGGGCCTTGGCTTGCGCGGAAAGCTGCTCGATAGCCAGCCACAGCAGTGCCACCTGGTGCTCGTGGCTGGCGGCGTTGTCGATCAGCCCGCGCAGTGCAAGGCTCACCGGATCGTCGCTTTGTGTGACGCCGTAGGCCGAAAAGTCCATTTGTCCCGCCACTTCTTCGCGCTGCGTTTCGTCCTCGGCCTGAATGACGCGCGCCGGGTTGCCTATGGCGGTTGCGCCTGCTGGCACTGGCTTGGTGACCACCGCACCCGATCCGATTTTTGCGCCATCGCCCACCACAAAGCCGCCCAGCACCTGCGCGTTGGCGCCCACGATGACGCCTTTGCCAAGCGTGGGATGGCGCTTGGTGCCTTTGAGCAGCGATGTGCCACCCAGAGTCACGCCCTGATAGATGGTGCAGTCGTCGCCAATTTCAGCCGTTTCGCCAATGACCACGCCCATGCCGTGGTCGATGAATACGCGGCGGCCAATGACCGCGCCGGGGTGAATTTCGATGCCCGTGAGCCAGCGGCCCCAGTGCGATATCCAGCGCGCCAGCCAGGTCCAGCCCGCTTTCCACAGCGGGTGCGCAATGCGGTGCAGCGCCAGTGCGTGAAAGCCGGGATAGGAAAAGATGACATCCCAACGGCTGCGCGCGGCCGGGTCGCGCTCAAGAATGGACTGGATGTAGGAGTTGGTGCGACGAATCCACATGGCCGAGAGTCTAGCGTTTCGGGCCGTCGCCCCGCGCCATCGCCGCGGTGGATGCAGTTTCCAGCATGGTTTTTGCGATGCCGCGCAGGATGTGCACTTCTTCGCTCCGCAGATCGGCTCGGTTGAAAAGCCGCGCCAGCCGGGGCATCAGTTTTTTGGGCGCGGACGGATCCAGAAAACCAATGGCCGTGAGCGCCTGCTCCCAATGCGCCAGCATGCCTGCCAGTTGGGCGGCGTCGGCCAGCGCGGGCCGCCGCGCGGCGGCAGTCGCCAGGTTTTCAGTGGCTGGCGCGGCAAATCCGCCAAGCGCCATGCGCCATTCGTAGGCCAGAAGCTGCACCGCCGCCGCCAGGTTGAGCGAGCCAAAGTCAGGGTTGGCGGCAATGGACAGCGCCACGTGGCAACGATAGACGTCTTCGTTTTTCATGCCGAAGCGTTCGCAGCCAAACAGCAGTGCCACGCCTTGCGGGGCTGGCTCTGTTGCAGGGGTGGCCGATGCGCCATCTTGCGCGTTGTCGTCGTCGTCGGCAGCGGCGGCGTTCGCGCGCGGCGCGCGGCCCAGCAGCGCGTCAAAATGCGCGCGCGGATTGCGCGTGGGTGGGCCAAAGTCGCGCGGCGTCATGACCGTGGCGCACAGGTGCGTCATGCCATGCAGCGCGCCGTCCAGCGTGGCCACCACGCGGGCCTTTTGCAGCACATCGACAGCGCCACTGGCGCGCTGCACGGTCTCTGCGCGCGCCAGCACATTGCCCCAGCGCGGTGCAACCAGCACCAGATCGTCAAAGCCCATGACTTTCATCGCGCGCGCGGCAGCACCCACGTTGCCTGCGTGGCTGGGTTCGATCAAAATGAAGCGGGTGCGAACGGTGTCCTGGCGCATGGCTGTTATTGTCGCCGTCGTCAAACAAAAATCGTGTCGTGGCCAGCCTTTTACAGCCCCAGTTCCTGGATTTTGCGCGTGATGGTGTTGCGGCCAATGCCGAGTTTTTGCGCCGCTTCGATGCGGCGGCCCCGGGTGTTGTGCAGCGCGGCCTGGATCAGGCTGGCTTCGGCCTTGCCGACCAGCGTGTCCCAGACCCTGGTTTCGCCAAGCGCCAGCAGGCGTGCGGCTTCGGCTTGCAACGCGCCTTCCCAGTTGGCGACCTCGGGGCCTTCGCTCACGCCCACTGTCGGGGCGCTGCCCGTGCCGGGTGTGGCTCCGATTGCGGTTGCCGTCGCCGCTGGCGGCAGCGCAACCGCTGGCGCGGTGGTATCGGCGTGATCGGCCAGCGCGGGCGCAGCCGCGCGCGTGTCGGCAGCGGGCAATGACGCGGCGGCGATGGCGGCGGCAGGTGGCGGCGGCGCATCGGGTGCGACGGTGGTGGCGCTGCTGCCGGATGGGGCGTCCAGCACTTCGGGCGGCAGGTCTTTGACTTCCACGACTTGTGCGGGCGCCATGACGGTGAGCCAGTGGCAGATGTTTTCCAGTTGTCGCACGTTGCCGGGAAAGGCAAAGCGTTTGAGGCGCTGGAGCGCCGCTTCTGAGAGGCGCTTGGATTCGACGCCCAGTTGCCGGGCGCTTTGCTGCAAGAAATGGCGCGCGAGCTGGGGGATGTCGTCGCCGCGCTCGCGCAGGGGTGGCAGGCGCAGGCGGATGACGTTCAGGCGATGGAACAGATCTTCGCGGAATACGCCTTCCTTGACGCGCTGTTCAAGGTTCTGGTGCGTGGCGGCGATGACGCGCACGTTGGCCTTGACGGCGCTGTGTCCGCCCACGCGGTAGAAGCTGCCGTCGGAGAGTACGCGCAGCAGGCGCGTTTGCAGATCGAAGGGCATGTCGCCGATTTCGTCCAGAAAGAGCGTGCCGCCGTTGGCTTGCTCAAAGCGGCCACAGCGCATGGTTTGCGCGCCGGTGAAGGCGCCGCGCTCGTGGCCGAACAGTTCGGATTCGAGCAGGTCTTTCGGGATGGCCGCCGTGTTGATGGCGACAAACGGTCCGCCCGCGCGGGGCGAGTGTTTGTGCAGCGCGCGCGCCACCAGTTCTTTGCCGCTGCCCGATTCGCCGGTGATGAGCACCGTGACGTTGCTTTGCGCAAGGCGGCCAATGGCGCGGAATACGTCTTGCATGGCGGGCGCCTGGCCGAGCATTTCGGGCGCGGCGGCGGTGCGCTCTTCGGCCACTTCTTCGCGCTGGCTTTCTTCTACGGCGCGGCGAATCAGCTCGACGGCCTTGGGCACGTCAAACGGTTTTGCCAGGTATTCAAAGGCCCCGCCCTGAAACGCGGAGACGGCGCTGTCCAGATCAGAAAACGCCGTCATGATGATGACGGGCAGGTTGGGCAGCCGCTGCTTGACTTTTGCCAGCAAGTCCAGTCCCGAGCCGCCGGGCATGCGGATGTCGCTGACCAGCACCTGTGGCACGGCGTTTTCGGCCAGTGCGGCCAGCACTTCGCGCGGGTTGCTGAAGCTGCGCGTGGGCAGGTCTTCGCGCGACATGGCTTTTTCCAGCACGAAGCGGATGGACTGATCATCGTCAACGATCCAGATGGGCTTCATGCAAACGGACTCCTTGGGTTGTGCGTGTGTGCGAGGGACAGACAGGGGCTTTCAGGGCAGCGGAATCAGGATTTTGAAATCCGTGTGGCCTGGCTGGCTATCCAATTCGATCAGGCCGTGGTGCTGCTGCACGTAGGTTTGCGCCAGGGTCAGTCCAAGGCCGGTGCCGCCATCGCGGCAGGAGACCAGCGGGTTGAAGACGCGGTCCTTGATCGATTCGGGCACGCCAGGCCCATTGTCGATGACATGCAATTCCAGTGCCAGCCGATAGCGTTGCCGGGCAAAGGTGATTTGGCGCGCCACGCGCGTGCGCAAGATGATTCTGGCGTCGCCGCGCTCGCGCCGCATGACCAGCGCATGCGCGGCGTTGTGGGCAATGTTGAGCACAGCTTGGATCAGGCGCTCTTCGTCCCCCCTGAATTCGGGGATGGAGGTGTCATAGTCGCGCACCACTTCCAGCCCGTGCGCAAACTCCGCCAGAATGAGCGAGCGCACCCGCTCGCAGACGTGGTGGATGTTGACGTCGCCCACCACGGGCACGTAGCGGTGCGGCGCCAGCAGCCGGTCCACCAGCGCCTGCAAGCGGTCGGATTCGTGAATGATGACCTGGGTGTATTCGTGCAGCTCGGGGCTGTCGATTTCCATTTGCAAAAGCTGCGCCGCGCCGCGAATGCCGCCAAGCGGGTTCTTGATTTCGTGCGCGAGGTTGTGGAACAGCTCCTTGTTGGCCCTGGTTTGCGTGGCCAGCCGTTCTTCGCGTTCCTGGCGCGCCTGCTGCTCCAGCGGCAGCAGTTCCACAATCAGCTCGCCGGGCCGGTCGGTTTGCGTCACGATCACGTGCATGGACAGCGATTCGCCGCTGCTGGGGCGCCTCAGTTGCGCGTCAAAGCGCAAGGTGGCGAAGCGGTTTTCGCGCACGCCATCGAGCGCGCCACGCAGCGTGGCGGCATCGGCAAACCAGTTGAGCAGCGAGGTGCCTTCGATGCTGCGCCACGACAGCCCTGTCGCGTCTTCCAGCGCGGCATTGGCAAACAGCACGATGCCCTGGTGATCCACCACGGCCAGCAGTGTGGCCAGCAAATCGAAGGCCTGAAAACGCGCCAGATGCGGGCGGCGGGGTGTCACCATGGGTGAGGGGTCGGTGGTTTTGCGCTGCGGCAGCGCATGCGACACCCGTGCCGCAGCCGGGGCGGCAGTGGCGGCGGCCTTGTCAGCGATTGAAACGCTCCAGTTCGCGTTTGAGGCCCTCGATGTCGGCCGCGTTGCGGTCGATGTCGGCTTTCATGCCAGCTACGCGGTCGAGGTACCTCTGGTAGTTCTTGGTCTCAAGGGGCATTCTGTTGGGATTGCCATCCTGGTATTCGGCCAGCAACTCGCGCTGGCGCGCCTCGGCGCGGCGCAACTCCTGCTCCAAAATGGCCTTGGCGTCGGCGTCGCGCGCGCGCTGCTCGGGCGAGCTGGCCTGCGGCGCGGTGACCACGCGGTTGGGGTTGACCGACGGCGGCAGGGTGCCGCGCACCACCGTGACGTTGCCGCCTTCGACCCGTTTGCATCCGGCGCCCTTGGGCGGGCGGTTGGTGTATTCGTTGCCGCAGCGGTAGATGTCGTCTTGCGCGAACGACGGAAAGGCAGCCAGCGCGCCAGCGGCGGCGGTGGCAAGGTAAATCAGCAAAGTGGCAGTGGGGCGCATATCCATATTCTCCCGGTACACCGATACCTGTAACAACGCCTCAGGCGGGGCAGGCGTCCAAAGGAATCGGCAAGAAAAGCCTGCGCGTTCACAAAAATGGCGAACTTTTTTCGCAAGCCAGTCTGTATTGTGACGCACCCGGGTTCACAAGAAAAAGGAAAAAGGCGGCAGGTGCCGCCCTTTTCCCGTGCGCAGTGTGAACGAATTACAACAGGCGGCCTGTGCTTTTGCGTCCGTTTACAGCGAGTAGTACATGTCGTATTCGACCGGGTTGACGTTGACGCGCACGCGGTTGACTTCGGCCTGCTTGAGTTCGATGTAGGCGTCGAGCATGGAGTCGGTGAACACGCCGCCCTTGGTCAGGAAGGCGCGGTCCTTGTCCAGCTCTTCGAGCGCCTGGTCGAGGCTGTGGCACACGGTGGGCACCAGTTTGTCCTCTTCGGGCGGCAGGTGGTACAAATCCTTGGTGGCGGCTTCGCCCGGATGGATTTTGTTTTCCACGCCGTCCAGACCGGCCATCAGCAGCGCCGAAAAGCACAGGTACGGGTTGGCCATGGGGTCGGGAAAGCGCGCTTCGATGCGGCGCGCCTTGTCGCCGGAGACGTGCGGGATGCGGATCGAGGCCGAGCGGTTGCGGCTGGAATAGGCCAGCTTCACCGGCGCTTCAAAGTGCGGCACCAGGCGCTTGTAGCTGTTGGTGCTCGGGTTGGTGATGGCGTTGAGCGCGCGCGCGTGCTTGATGATGCCGCCAATGTAGTGCAGCGCAAAGTCCGACAAGCCCGCGTAGCCCTTGCCAGCGAACAGGTTCTTGCCATCTTTCCACACGGACTGGTGCACGTGCATGCCGCTGCCGTTGTCGCCGTGGTAGGGCTTGGGCATGAAGGTGGCGGTCTTGCCGTAGGAGTCGGCCACGTTCCAGACCACGTATTTCAGGCGTTGCGTCCAGTCGGCGCGCTCGACCAGCGTGGAGAATTTGGTGCCGATTTCCATTTGTCCGGCGCCCGCCACTTCGTGGTGGAACACTTCCACCGGGATGCCCATGGCTTCCAGGATGAGCACCATCTCGGCGCGCATGTCGTGCGTGCTGTCCACGGGCGGAACCGGAAAATAGCCGCCCTTGATGGCCGGGCGATGGCCGCGGTTGCCGCCTTCGAGCTTGGCGCCAGAACTCCAGGGCGCTTCGTATTCGTCGATCTGGAAAAAGCTGTGGCCCGGATCGGTGCTCCAGCGCACGCCGTCGAAAACGAAGAATTCAGGCTCGGGGCCAAAGTAGGCCGCATCGCCCAGGCCAGAGGCCTTCAGGTACGCCTCGGCGCGCTTGGACAGCGAGCGCGGATCGCGGTCGTAGGCTTTGCCGTCGCCCGGCTCCAGCACGTCGCAGGTCAGCACCAGCGTGGATTCTTCAAAAAAGGGATCGATGACAGCCGAGCCTGGCTCGGGCATGAGCAGCATGTCAGAGGCTTCAATGCCCTTCCAGCCAGCCACCGAGGAGCCGTCAAAGGCATGCCCGTCGCTGAATTTGTCTTCGTTGAAGGCAGAGATGGGCACCGTGACGTGCTGTTCTTTGCCCCGGGTGTCGGTGAAGCGGAAATCGACGAACTTGCATTCGTTTTCCTTCACCATCTTCATGACGTCTGCGACGTTCTTGGCCATCAGGCTCTCCTAGTCAGTGGTTGGGTTGTGAAAAAAGTGCTGTCGGGCCAGCAGGTTCCATGCCAGCCAGGCGGGCCATGGATCGAAGCGCCGCGCGGGCGTTGGCCGCGCGCGCAAGGTGTATTGTCGCCGCTTTGCCCTGCCTGCCGGACGCGACAAGGCGGCGCGTGGATGCAAGCCCCGCGTCCGCAAACGCGGCAACGCATTGGCGGCGCGCCCAAGGGCTGCAAAGGCCGCCAGTGCGCAAAGCGGTGCGTAATACGCACCAAATTGGTGTATTTTTATCATCGCACCAATTCAGGGCCATATTTCAGATCAAATGCCGCCAGGCGCGCGCGCAGATCGGCATAGGCCGCGGCCACGGCTTGCACCGGCCCCTTGACGCCCAGGTCGATGTGCGGGCCGAATTCTGGATGATCCACGCTCGGCAGGCTGAACACCTTGATTTGCGGGTGCGCGGCTTCCAGCGCCTGCATCACCGGGGTCAGTGTCGCCTCTGTCGCGCCCAGCAAGATGACGGATTTTTCTTGCCATGCACCGCGCTGGAACCAGGGGTGGTAGAAGGTGTCGAGCGCCCAGGCCATCATGGGCCAGGCCATGACCGGAAAGCCCGGCACAAAGAAAACGCAGCCGCCAGCGGCGGCGGCGCGCAGCGCCCCGGATGCTGCTGCCGCGGGCGCGTCGCCGTCTGGCCCCGGCGGCAGCGCGGCCTGGAGCGCAGCGCCAGAGGGCACGCAGTAAAAGCCGGGAATTTTGTTGAACGGGTTGGGAATGATGCCCGCGCCTTGCGGCAGCAGGCCCATGTTCAGCCGGTGCACGTTGTCTGGCCGCGCGGCGTCGAAACGCTCGCCCCGCGCGCGCGCCATGTCCCGCATGCGCTCTTCAATCAAAGCCCTGGCCTGCGGATGCAATTGCAGTGGCCGCCCCAGCGCGGCGGCGGCGCACTGGCGCGTGTGGTCATCGGGCGTGGCGCCAATGCCGCCGCTGCTGACCACGGCGGCGCCACTGGCGAACGCGCGCCGCAGCACTTGCGTGATGCGCGCCGGATCGTCGCCCACGTATTCGGCCCACGCCAGGCGCAAGCCGCGCTCGCCCAGCAGTTCGATCCATTTGGGCAAATGCTGGTCGCGCCGCCTGCCCGAGAGGACTTCGTCGCCGATCACAATCAATGCAAAGTCTGGGGGGGTCATGAACACACGCACGCGCTTTCAGGCAAAGGGATAAGCCGCGCGCACCGTCAATCCGTCAGCCGGATGAAACAGGCGCGGTAGTGCAGCAACTCGTCGATGGATTCGTGCACGTCAGCCAGTGCGGTGTGCGCCTGCTGCTTCTTGAAGGCTTCGACCACTTGCGGACGCCAGCGGCGCGCCAGCTCCTTGAGGCTGCTCACGTCGATGTTGCGGTAGTGGAAAAACCCTTCCAGGCGCGGCATGTAGCGGGCCAGGAAACGCCGGTCCTGCCCGATGGTGTTGCCGCACATGGGCGAGGCGCCCTTGCTCACGTAGCGCGCAATGAAATCGATGAGCTGCGCCTCGGCAGCGGCTTCGCCCAGGGTCGAGGCGCGCACCTTCTCGGTCAGGCCGCTGCGGCCATGCGTGCCCCGGTTCCAGGCGTCCATTGCGGCCAGTTGTTCGTCGCTTTGGTGCAGCACCAGCACCGGCCCTTCCACGCGCACGGAAAGATCGGCACTGGTGACAACCACGGCAATTTCCATGAGCCGCTCGGTCTCGGGATCCAGGCCGGTCATCTCGCAGTCGAGCCAGACCAGATTCAAATCGTTTTTCGTCAGTGTCGCCGCCGCCGCGCGCGGCGCATTTGCTGTGGGTTCGGTCATGGCCGCCATTGTCGCCGACGCGCCCGCGCCGCGCGGCATATGGCGCAAGTACACTTGGCACCCTTGGTTTTTGCGCGCTGCCGTCCAATTAGCGCTCGCCCGCATCAGGGGGAACCCACGCTTGACCGATTATTCATTGCTGCCCCCCGCCACGCTCACCAGTCTGGTTTTTGCCGTGGCGCTGCTGCTCAAT
Organism: Burkholderiaceae bacterium; assembly: GCA_031276435.1. Taxonomy (GTDB): domain Bacteria; phylum Pseudomonadota; class Gammaproteobacteria; order Burkholderiales; family Burkholderiaceae_C; genus Ottowia. The sequence continues at coordinate 32,254 of JAISNB010000011.1, forward strand.
GTGGCCACCAAATACTGGCTGGACGCGCGCCAGATTCGCGCCGTGGCCCGCCACCGCGCCGCCGTGCCCGCCGAGTTTGCCGCCACCATCACGCTGCAAGCGCACCAGCGCGCCGCCGATTACACCGTCGCCAAACTGCGCCTGGGCATGCTTGATCTGGCGCTGTCGGTGGCCGTGCTGCTGGGCTGGACTTTGCTGGGGGGGCTGGACTGGCTCAACGCCCGGCTGCTCGACGCGTTCGGCCCCGGCCACGCCCTGGCACAACCGCTGGCGCTGCTGGTGGCCTTCGCGCTCATCAATGCACTGATCGATCTGCCGCTGACGCTCTACCAGACCTTTGTCATCGAAGAGGGCTTTGGCTTCAACAAAATGACGCTCAAACTCTGGCTGCTCGACTTGCTCAAATCCACGCTGCTGGGCGCGGCCATCGGCATCCCGCTGGCGCTGCTGGTGCTGTGGCTGATGCAAGTTACCGGCCCCTGGTGGTGGCTGTGGACATGGGCCGCGTGGATGGGTTTCAGCCTGCTGATGATGGTGATCTACCCCATGTTCATCGCGCCCTTGTTCAACCGCTTCGAGCCGCTGGCCGACGAGGCGCTCAAAACCCGCGTCACCCGCCTCATGGCCCGCTGCGGCTTTGCCGCCAAGGGCTTGTTCGTCATGGACGGCAGCCGCCGCAGCGCGCACGCCAACGCCTACTTCACCGGCTTTGGCGCGGCCCGGCGCGTGGTGTTCTTCGACACGCTGCTCGCCCAGCTAACCCCCGCCGAAGTCGAGGCCGTGCTGGCGCACGAGCTGGGCCACTTCAGGCATCGCCACATCGCCAAGCGCATCGCCAGCCTCATGCTCATGAGCCTGGCTGGCCTGGCCCTGCTTGGCTGGCTCATGCAGCAAAGCTGGTTTTTCGCGGGCCTGGGCGTCACGCCCAACCTGCCGCCCCAATACGGCGGCATCGCGCCCAACCACGCGCTGGCGCTGATTTTGTTCATGCTGGTCGTGCCCGTATTCGGCTTTTTCATCTCGCCCTGGATGGCGCGGATTTCGCGCAAACACGAGTTCGAGGCCGACGCCTACGCCACCAGCCAGACCAGTGCGCAAGAGTTGGCCAGCGCACTCATCAAGCTGTATCAAGACAACGCCAGCACACTCACGCCCGACGCGGCCTACGCGCGCTTTTACTACTCGCACCCGCCCGCCAGCCAGCGCATCGCGCGCATCCTGCAAACCTGAGAGAAAGCCACCGCACCGCGTGCGCAAAACCGCTGCCCGCCCCACCGCAAAAGCAGACACCGCCGCCGCCTTGCAAGAGGCGCTGGTGGTCGCCACCCATGGCAGGCATTGCCTGGTGGAAACCGCCTCTGGAGCGCGCCTGCTGTGCCACCCGCGCGGCAAAAAACTGAACGTGGTCGTGGGCGACCGCGTGCACTGGCAGCCCAGCGGCGACGAAGGCAGCATCATCCAGACCCTGCCGCGCCGCAACCTGCTGTACCGGCAGGACGCGCTGCGCACCAAAAGCTTTGCCGCCAATCTGGATCAGGCGCTGCTGCTGCTGGCCGCCGAGCCGGAATTTTCAGAGCGCCAGCTCGCGCGCGCGCTGATCGCCTGCGAAGTGGCGCGCATCACCGCGCTGATCGCCCTCAACAAAGCCGATCTGGCTGCCCCCTTTGCCCGCGCGTGGGCGCGCCTTGCGCCCTACCGCGCCATGGGCTACAGCGTATTGCCGCTGTGCATCCGCCCCCAAACCGCGGCCTGCGCCAGCGGTGCAACGGCCGCCGCCACAGCAGCAACAGACGGATTGGCCTTGCTGGAGCAGCAACTGGCCGGGCGCAGCACACTGGTACTCGGCCCCTCGGGCGCGGGCAAAAGCAGCCTCATCAACCGGCTCGTACCCGGCGCGGCGGCGCAAACAGGCACACTCAGCCAGGCGCTTGCCAGCGGCAAACACACCACCACGCACACCCGCTGGTTCTGGCTGGACCAGGCGCGCGCCGCCGCGCTCATCGACTCGCCCGGCTTTCAGGAATTTGGCCTGCACCACATCGGGCGCGCGCAACTGGCTGGCTGCATGCCCGACATTGGCCCACACACAACCCAATGCCGCTTCTACAACTGCACGCACCTGCACGAACCGGGCTGCGGCGTGCGCGACGCCGTGGTCGAAGACGCGGACTTTCAAACGCGACTGGCCGCTGGCGCAAACCCCATCAGCGCATCGCGCTACAAAATCTACAGCGAACTGTTTGCCCAGTTGCGCTAGCTGTCGCGCCGCACACAGGAGCGGCAGTGGATTGCCGCGCTGCCAGCGGTGCGCTCCCGCATC
>JAISNB010000072.1 GCA_031276435.1 Burkholderiaceae bacterium
GCCAATGGCCAGGCGCACTGGGTGCGCGCGCGCGCCAGCGACGACGCGGCGCTGGCCCGCTGGGGCGACGGCGCAGCCGCTGGCAATGCGGCGACGCGGCGCTGACATTGAGCCTTGGCGCTGGGACATATATGCGCCCACGCTGCCCGCGCTGGAAGGCAGCGGCAGACAAACCATCGTCATTGCGAGTGCCCGCAGGGCGCGTGGCAATCCATCAAATCAACTTTCATTGGTGCGAAGCCCTTACTGCTCGCGCAACCACATGCTTTCCTCTCTCCCTTTAAGGGAGAGAGTGCCCCCGGGCCTCTCTCCATCTCTCCCCCTTTGTTCCCTCTCCCCAACCCTCCCCCCAAAGGGGGGAGGGTGCAATTTGCTCCCCTCTCCGCTTGCGGAGAGGGGCGGGGGGTGAGGATGGGGAGAGTGCAATATGCTCCCCTCTCCACTTGTGGAGAGGGGTTGGGGGTGAGGATGGGGTGAGAGAGGGTGCAAAAAACAACACATGCCCGCCAAAATCCGTCAAAAAAGAGAACTATTTCACACTTTCCGCGTTTTTTTCGCTTTCGCGCCGCTCTGCCTATTGCAAAACGCGGGAATGCTGCTAGCATGGCATGCGTGTCTTGGCCCCGCGCTGACGCCACTCATGCCCTTTCGTTGCCCGCTGCTCAACACAGAGTAGCGCGTACAGGACACATGAGGAAGCGGCAAGGTAGGGGCCGAAGGCGCATCTACCGAGAACCTGTTTGCGGTTTTTGTTCCAGTCTCCGGGCAGAGGGCAGGTGTTCTTTTTCCGAGCGTGCTCTGGCTGGCAGCGGTGTTGCAAAGCCAGTCTTGCTCTCGGGCAAGGCACCGGCGCAACGCCAAAAGGCGGCAAGCAGGTTCTTTATCTTGATAGCACTCATTTGACAGGAGTCAGTTCCAATGCTAAAAAGCAACGTATCAGAAATAAATTCCGGAGCTTCTGGACTTTATTCTTCAACCGCTGGTACAATCGGCAATCGGCAATCGGCAATCGGCAATCGGCAATCGGCAATCGGCAATCGGCAATCGGCAATCGGCAATCGGCAATCGGCAATCGGCAATCGGCAAAATAAAAATTTGTTATAATATTTTTAAAAAATCTGCTGATGGCCAATATATAAGATTTTTTCGTAGGCTGTCCCGCGCTTTACTCACAGTGGCCATGGCCTGCGCGGCTTGGAGCACCCCCGCACACGCGGCCCTCTTTTCCATTGACGAGGCTTTTACAAACTCCACAGCGCCCGACTGGGTTTTGACAGGGGCCGCCAAGTTGACCGCTCCCAGTATAGATGCTGAAGGCGATGGCTGGCTGCGGCTGACTGAAACAGGCTGGCAAAATGGAATTGCCGTCTACGAGAAGACTTTTTCGTCGGCAGATGGCATGCAGATTACCTTTGATTACGTGACTGCAAGTGGAGCGGCCTATGCACTCGCGTTTTTCCTGGTCGATGGAAACGCCAGTGTGGCCATCGGTGCTCCCCCTGCTGGTCACCCAAGTGACAGGCTTGGATATACAGCAATAACCGATCGCTATGTGGGCATTGCGCTGGACACGCAGGGTGAGTTTGGTTATACGTGCGGTAATCCAATAAGTTGTAGAAAACCACAGAGCGTGACTGTGCGCGGCGTGGTGCCCCCAAACTCTCCCTTGGCCCCATTGCACTCGGTTGATCTGTCTGATGTTGCCATGTTTCCAACTTTGTTAGGGAGAGTTGGTCGCAGCAGCCGCACAGATGCGCGTACCGCGCGCATCACCCTTTCACCTGTTTCACCACCTGCCGCACCATATCCAACGTTGACGGTGGAAATCGATCCCACTGGCACGGGCCAAGGCTTTGTCACGGTCATCAACGCGCTGGACTTGTCCAGCAATGGCCCGGTGCCCGCAACGTTCAAGCTGGGCTTTATTGCACAGACGGCTGGCAGCGGGGGAAACTACGAGGTGCGCATCAAGCGCAAAGCCATACCCGTGCCTGCGCTTGGGCAAGGCACGCTGGGTGTTTTGGTGGTGGTGCTGATGCTTTTGACTGTGCCCGCGCTGCGTCGACGTTTCAGGAATTGAATGTTTGTGGGGAGTTGGAATACTCCCTCACCCTAACCCTCTCCCCCTAAGGGGGCGAGGGTGAAAAATGCAAATGCGCTCGCATGGAAATATGAATTGCCACACGCCTGCGGTGCTCGCAATGACAAGGGCTTGTGCGGGTACATTGCGTACGCTTCTTTGGCAAGGTGGTCGCCAAAAACAATTGGAATTTTTGAGATGGCAATTTTGTTTGTATATTCAAAGCACGTAAAAATCCATCACCCTGTCTCTCTCTCTTCAAAATTGGGAGAAAGTAAAAACATAAGCACATCGCGCTTGCGCAAAGAGGCGAAGGTAATGGATGGATGCACTGTTTGCTTTTCTCTTCAATTTATGGTGGCAGAAGTGCCCTAGCAGGGGTAAGAGGGTGTGTGAACTGCCGCGTCGCTCCTCGCAATGACGGATTTTGGAGCGGCCACCTGGTTGTCATCCGTTTCGATGGCCTGTTCACAAAAAAGCCACTCCCCGGAGTGGCCTTTTTTGCATGCGCGCGCAAGCGCGGGGGGGCAGGTTCAGGCCTGCTTTTGGGCGTAATTGGCAATTGCGTCGGCCACTTCCTGGCGCGCGGCCGGTGCGCCTTCCCATCCTTGCACTTTGACCCACTTGCCGGGTTCGAGGTCTTTGTAGTGCTCGAAAAAATGCGCAATGGCTTCCAATGTGCCTGGCGGCAGGTCTTCCGGCTTTTCGATCCGAGCGTAGGCTGGCAGGATTTTCCTGGTTGGCACGGCCAGGACTTTGGCGTCCTGGCCCGCTTCATCCTGCATTTTGAGCATGCCCAGCGCCCGGCATGGCACGACCACGCCGGGCACCAGCGGGAACGGCGTGAGCACCAGCACGTCCACCGGGTCGCCGTCGCCCGAGAGGGTTTGCGGCACGTAGCCGTAATTGGCCGGGTAGTGCATGGCCGTGCTCATGAAGCGATCCACAAACAGCGCGCCGGAGTCTTTGTCCACCTCGTATTTGATGGGATCGGCGTTCATCGGTATCTCGATGACCACATTGAATTCGTCCGGGGCCTTGGAGCCGGGTTTGACTTTGTCTAGCGACATGGGTTGCGTGCTTTCCTGATGGGTTGCGATCCGGGGGAATCGCGGGTCGCGTGGATTTTACGTTTGCGCGGGCGCCCGGGCGTTTTGTGGGCGCCGCGTGGCCCACAGCAGCCACCGCCGTGTTGCGCGCGCAGACGCATAATGACTGCCCATGAACCGGCGCGTGATTGAACTTGTTGACCACCGCACCGCCGCGCTTGATCTGCCGCGCGCAGCAGCGGCGGCGGCACCCGCGCCAGGGCACAGCGGCGGCAGTGGCACGCGCTTGCGCGACGCGCTGGGCAGACCTTTGCGCGACTTGCGCATCAGCGTGACCGACCGCTGCAATTTTCGCTGTAGCTACTGCATGCCCAAAGACGTGTTTGGCAACACGCGCCAGTATCTGCCGCACAGCGCCTTGCTCACGTTTGAAGAAATCACGCGGCTGGCGCGGCTGTTCGTGGCACAAGGCGTAACCAAGCTGCGCATCACCGGCGGCGAGCCGCTGTTGCGGCGCGGCATAGAAATCTTGATTGCCCAGTTGGCGGCGCTGCGCGGCCTGGCGGGCCAGCCGCTGGACATCAGCCTGACCACCAACGCGGCGCTGCTGGCACGCAAGGCGCAGACGCTCAAAAACGCGGGGCTAAGTCGCGTGACCGTCAGTCTCGACGGTCTGGACGATGCCGTTTTCCGGCGCATGAACGGCGTGGATTTTCCTGTTGCCCAGGTGCTGGCTGGCATAGAGGCGGCCCGCGCTGCGGGGCTTGATCCCGTCAAAGTCAACATGGTGGTCCAGCGCGGCGTCAATGAAGACCAGATTTTGCCCATGGCGCGGCACTTTCGCGGCACCGGCGTTACCGTGCGCTTTGTCGAATTCATGGACGTGGGCAACACCAACGGCTGGCGCATGCGGCAGGTTGTGCCCAGCGCGCGGGTGCTGCGCCTTTTGCAAACCGACGCGCCGCTGACGCCCCTGCAAGCCAGCGCGCCGGGCGAGACCGCGCGCCGCTGGGGCTGGTGCGGCGCTGGCGGCCAGCATGATGCGGCGCTGGGAGAAATCGGCCTCATCAGCAGCGTCACCCAGGCGTTTTGCGCCGACTGCACGCGCGCGCGCCTGTCCACCGACGGCAAGCTTTTTCTTTGCCTGTTTGCCAGCCAAGGCTACGATCTGCGCGAGCGCCAGCACGCGGGTGCCAGCGATGCCGAACTGCTGGCCGCCCTTGCCGCCGTCTGGCAAAGCCGCGCTGACCGCTACAGCCAACTGCGCGCCAGCCTGCCGGGCGCTGCCCGGCAAAAGCGCCCGCACGTGGAAATGAGCTACATCGGCGGCTGACCGACCCTGTATCGTTCCCCCTGCCAGCCAGGGCAGTCAAACAGCAGCAATCTGACCGTTTTGGGGCAGCAGGGGGAAGATACAAGGAAGGGGCGCTTTTGCACCACAAACGGGGGAGAGAAAGGCAACAGGCAGTGGAGCGGATGGATTGCCACATCGCCTCGCTCCTCGCAATGACGAACAGGGTTTCCTGAAGATTGCCGACACGCCCGCTTTGTTGGCGCGCGGCGCGGTGGTGCGGTTTTTTGGAAAAAAGCAGCGCCTAGCGTTTTTGCGGCGGCAGGTCGGTGCAGGCGCCGTGCGCCGCTTCGGCGGCCATGCCCAGGCTTTCGCCCAGTGTGGGGTGCGGGTGGATGGTGTTGCCAATGTCCACGGCGTCGGCGCCCATTTCGATGGCCAGCGCAATTTCGCCGATCATGTCGCCCGCGTGGGTGCCGACGATGCCGCCGCCCAGAATGCGGCCCTGGCCGTGCGCCTCGGCGCTGTCGTCGAACAGCAGTTTGGTAAAGCCCTCGTCGCGCCCATTGGCGATGGCGCGGCCCGATGCCGACCACGGAAACAGGCCTTTGCGTACCTGGATGCCCTGCGCCCGGGCCTGCTCTTCGGTCAGGCCCGCCCAAGCCACTTCGGGGTCGGTGTAGGCCACGCTTGGGATGGCGCGCGCGTCAAACGCGGCGCGCGCCAGCCGGGCATCGCCTGTGAGTTCGCCCGCGATGACTTCGGCGGCCACATGGCCTTCGTGCACGGCTTTGTGCGCCAGCATGGGCTGGCCCACGACGTCGCCGATGGCAAAAATGTGCGGCGCGCTGGTGCGCATTTGCGCGTCCACGGGGATGAAGCCGCGCGCGGTGACTTCAACGCCCGCCTTGTCCGCGCCGATTTTCTGGCCGTTGGGCGCGCGCCCAACGGCCTGGAGCACGAGGTCGTAGGTTTGCGGCGGCGGCGCGCCTTCGCCCTCGAATGTGACTTGCACGCCCGCCGCCGTGGCTTTGGCGGCCACGGTTCTGGTTTTGAGCATGATGTGGTCAAAGCGCGGGGCATTGCGCTTTTGCCAGACTTTGACCAGATCGCGGTCGGCGCCGGGCATCAATCCGTCCAGCATTTCCACCACATCCAGGCGCGCGCCCAGCGCGCTGTAGACGGTGCCCATTTCCAGGCCGATGATGCCGCCGCCCACAATGAGCATTTTTTGAGGCACGCGCGTCAGGGCCAGCGCGCCGGTGGAATCGACGATGCGCGCGTCCTGGGGTAAAAACGGCAGGCGCACGGCTTGCGAGCCGACGGCGATGATGGCGTTTTTGAAGCCGATGGTGGTTTGGGCGCCGCCGCTGGGGGCCTGGCCCGCGCCTTGGGTTGGCTCGATGCGCACATGGTGCGCGTCCACAAAGCGGCCCACGCCGCGCACGACGCGCACTTTGCGCATTTTCGCCATGCTGTCCAGTCCGCTGGTGAGCCGGTTGACGATTTTTTCCTTGTGCGCGCGCAGTCTGGCGATGTCCACGCGCGGCGGCGCGGCGCAGTCGATGCCCGCAGCGGCCAGGTGTTCAAACTCGTCCATCACGGTGGCCACATGCAGCAGCGCCTTTGAGGGGATGCAGCCCACATTCAGGCACACGCCGCCCAGTGTGGCGTAACGCTCGACGATGACGGCTTTCAGCCCCAGATCAGCCGCGCGGAACGCCGCGCTGTAACCGCCGGGGCCACCGCCCAGAACCAGTACGTCGCATTCCACATCCGCCGCCAGGCTGGCACCAGCCGCGCCAGTCGCGGCGCGGGCACCGGGGGCCGCCGCTGTCGTCGTGGGAGCAGCCGCAGCAGCAGGCGTTGTCGCCGCGCTGTTGTCGCTGGCCTCAAGCAGCAAGATGGTCGAGCCTTCGCTGACCTTGTCGCCCAGCCTGACTTTCATTTCCTTGACCACGCCCGCAGCGCTGGCCGGTATTTCCATGGACGCCTTGTCTGATTCCACCGTGATGAGCGATTGCTCGGAGCGCACCACATCGCCCGGCTTGACCATGATTTCGATGACGGCAACGTCTTTGAAGTCGCCGATGTCGGGGACTTTGACTTCGATGAATGGCGCCATGTGATAATTCCTTGTCTACTTAGAAGCTGTCTCTTGTGCAGCAGCGGAAGCGAAATATTTTTTTGCCTTTTCCCCCAACTCAACCATGTGTGTACTGTTTACCTGTTTGATCGTAAGTAAACTGCTGGTTTTCAGCATATTCAGCAGGCTGGCGTGTCCATATTTCTTAGGTGAGAACCCGGAGTCAATGCGTTTGAGATATTGTCCCAACGTGCCGAGGTTGACGGCCCCTTCCGATGCAGGGTCGCTAACAAGCTGCCATATGGCCTCTATGACGATATGGGGAGGTGTTTTTGCGCCTTTGGCGGAAGCCGTGGTGGATTTTCCGGTTGTTTTTTCCTGTGGTTCGGTGCTTTCCTTTGGCGACACCTCGGTTTCCGGCTTCCACTCGAAAAACTGGTCACATGCGTTGCGCAAGGCGTTCGATGTCTTGTCTTCTCCGATAATGTAAACCATTGCGCCGCGTTCGCGCAGCTTGCGGCAAAGGTAGGTGAAATCGGAGTCGCTTGTTACCAGGCAAAAAGAATCGACCCGCTCGTCAAACAAGATTTCCTGCGCGTCGAGCGCCATGGCAATATCAGAAGTATTCTTGCCAGGGGCGTACTGGTAGTGCAGGCTTGGACTGAAAGCTTGGCGAACCATCGCTTCCCGCCATTTTGCGGACAGTGTGCCCAGGTTGCCATAGCCGCGCCGCACTACGATGCGTCCGAATTGGGCGGCAATTCGCAAAGCGTATTCCAGAATTTCTGGCGGCACATTGTCGCAATCAATCAGAACCGCCGCACGCGTTTCTTCCATGGTATTTTTCATATTTTCTACAGCGTCACGCGGCGAAAATCCGCCAGCAGTTGCGCCAGATAAACATTAAAACGGGTCGCCAGCGCCCCGTCGATGACGCGATGGTCGGCGGTGAGCGACAAGGGCAGGAGCAGGCGCGGCGCAAAGGTTTTGCCGTCCCACACAGGTTTGATGGCCGATTTGTTGACGCCAAGGATGGCGACTTCCGGCGCGTTGACGATGGGCGAAAACCCCGTGCCGCCGATGCCGCCCAGGCTGGAGATGGTAAACCCCGCGCCCTGCATGTCAGCAGGTTTCAATGTGCCTTCCCGCGCCGCCCGCGCCAGATCGCCGCTTTCCCGCGCGATGTCGTAGACGGATTTCTGGTCGGCGTTCTTGATGACCGGCACGACCAGGCCATTGGGCGTGTCGGCGGCGAAAGCGATGTGGACATATTTTTTCAGGATGAGCGTGTCGCCTTCCAGGGAACTGTTGAAGACGGGGAATTTTTGCAACGCCTTGACCACAGCCTTGACGAGAAAGGCCAGAAGCGTGAGTTTGATGCCGTCGCCGCCTTTTGCGCTTTCCTGGTTCAACTGGACGCGAAAGGCTTCCAGGTCGGTGATGTCGGCGTCCTCGTGGTAGGTGACGGCGGGAACCATGACCCAGTTGCGCGCCAGATTGGCGCCACTGATTTTCTGGATGCGCGACAGCGGCGCGGTTTGCACGGGGCCGAATTTGGCAAAGTCCACTTTTGGCCAGGGCAGCAGATTGAGTCCAATGCCGCCGCTGCCACCGCTTTGGGCCGCCGCCTGCGTTTGCACGGCGCCGCTCATCACGGCCCGGGTGAAGTTGCGCACGTCTTCGGGCGTGATGCGGCCCTTGGGGCCGGTGCCCTTGACTTCGGCCAGCGGCACGCCCAATTCGCGCGCGAATTTGCGCACAGAGGGGCTGGCGTGCGGCAGGTTGCCCGCCGTGGGCGCTTGCGCCGGGGCAAGATCGCGCGCGGGCGTGGTGGCCGCCGCCAGCGGCGCGGCTGGTTCTGGTTGCGCGTCGTCTGGCGCGGCAGCGCTGGCAACGGGAGCAGCCGCAGCAGGCGCTGCCGTCAGTGTCGCGCTGGCGCCAGGCTCCAGCAGCAAAATGGTCGAGCCTTCGCTGACTTTGTCGCCCAGCCTGACTTTCATTTCCTTGACCACGCCCGCGGCGCTGGCCGGTATTTCCATGGACGCCTTGTCCGATTCCACCGTGATGAGCGATTGCTCGGCCCGTACCACATCGCCCGGCTTGACCATGATTTCGATGACGGCAACGTCCTTGAAGTCGCCGATGTCGGGCACCTTGATTTCTGTCAGTGTGGTCATGTTTGCGCACTCCCTTCAGGCTTGCAGCGGGTTGGTTTTTTCGGTCTGGATGCCGTAACGCTCGATGGCCTCGCGCGCCCTGGCCGCGGGCAGTTGGCCTTCATCGGCCAGCGCACGCAGGGCGGCCAGCGCGATGTAGTGGCGGTCGATTTCAAAATGCCTGCGCAGCTTGCCGCGAAAGTCGCTGCGGCCAAAGCCGTCGGTGCCCAGCACGGTGTAGCGGCGCGGCGCGCCGCCCTGGCCGTCTGCGGGCATGAAGGGGCGGATTTGCTCGGCGTAGCTGCTGACGTAATCGGTCGATGCCACCACAGGCCCGGGATGCGCGGCCAGTTGCTGCGCCACAAAGGGCACGCGCCGTGGCTCGGTGGGGTGCAGCAGGTTCCAGCGTTGCGCCGCGCGGCCATCGCGGGTCAGTTCGTTGAAGCTCGGGCAGCTCCACACGTCGGCGGCCACGCCCCAATCCTTGTCCAGCAGCTCTTGCGCGGCAAGGCTTTCGCGCAGGATGGCGCCGCTGCCCAGCAGTTGCACGCGCGGCGCGGACGGGGCGGTGGCTGACGGCTTGCACAGGTACATGCCCTGGATGATTTGCCGCTCAAGCCCTGGCGTGAGGCCGGGCATGGCGTAGTTCTCGTTGAGCAGCGTCAGGTAGTAGAAGACGTTTTCCTGTTTTTCGACCATGCGCTTGAGGCCGTCGTGAATGATGACGGCCACCTCGTGCGCAAAGCTCGGGTCGTAGCTCACGCAATTGGGAATCGTGCCCGCCAGAACGTGGCTGTGGCCGTCCTCGTGCTGCAAGCCTTCGCCGTTGAGCGTGGTGCGCCCGCTGGTGCCGCCCAGCAAAAAGCCGCGCGCCTGCATGTCGCCAGCCGCCCAGGCCAGATCGCCCACGCGCTGAAAGCCGAACATGGAGTAGTACACGTAAAAGGGCATCATGATGCGGTTGGACGTGCTGTAGCTCGTGGCCGCGGCAATCCAGCTTGCCATGCCGCCCGCCTCGTTGATGCCTTCTTGCAGAATCTGGCCGTCTCCGGCTTCCCGGTAGTACATGACCTGGTCTTTGTCGACCGGTGTGTAAAGCTGTCCCTTGGGGTTGTAGATGCCAATCTGGCGGAACAGCCCTTCCATGCCAAAGGTGCGCGCCTCGTCCACCAGGATGGGCACCACGCGCGCTCCAAAAGCCTTGTCGCGCAAAAGCTGCGTGAGAAAACGCACAAAGGCTTGCGTGGTGCTGATTTCGCGCCCCTCGGCGGTTGGCTCCAGCACGGCGCTGAAGACCTCCAGCGCGGGGATGGTGAAGTGCTCGTCGCTTTTTTCGCGCCGGCTGGGCAGATAACCACCCAGCGCCTTGCGCCGCGCGTGCAGGTATTGCATCTCTGGCGTGTCGTCGGCGGGCCTGTACAACGGCAGCGTGTGAATGGCGCTGTCGGGAATCGGAATGTTGAAGCGGTCGCGCATGTAGCGCACCGCGTCGTCGGTCAGTTTCTTGGTCTGGTGCACCGTGTTCTTGCCCTCGCCCGCCTTGCCCATGCCAAAGCCCTTGACGGTCTTGGCCAGCACCACCGTGGGCTGCCCCCGGTGGTGGTAGGCGGCGTGAAATGCGGCGTAGACCTTTTCAGGATCGTGCCCGCCACGGCGCAGCGCCCAGATGTCGTCGTCTGACATGTGCTCGACCAGCTTGGCCGTCTCGGGATACTTGTTGAAGAAATGCGCGCGCACGTAGGCCCCGTCGTTGGCCTTGAAAGACTGGTAGTCGCCGTCCACGGTTTCCATCATCAACTGGCGCAGCTTGCCGGTGGCGTCGCGCGCCAGCAGCGCGTCCCATCCCTTGCCCCAGAGCAGTTTGATTACATTCCAGCCGCTGCCGCGGAATTCGCCTTCGAGTTCCTGCACGATTTTGCCGTTGCCGCGCACCGGCCCGTCCAGGCGCTGCAAGTTGCAGTTGATCACGAAGATCAGGTTGTCCAGCCCCTCGCGCGCGGCCAGGCTGATGGCGCCCACGCTTTCCGGCTCGTCCATCTCGCCATCGCCCAGAAAGGCCCAGACCTTGCGGTTTTCGGTGTTGGCGATGCCGCGCGCGTGCAAATACTTCAGGAAACGGGCCTGGTAAATGGCCATCAACGGCCCCAGGCCCATGCTCACGGTGGGAAATTGCCAGAACCGCGGCATCAGCTTGGGATGCGGATAGCTGGACAAACCCTTGCCACCGACTTCCTGGCGGAAGTTGAGGAGTTGCTCTTCGCTCAGCCGCCCTTCCAGAAAAGCGCGCGCGTAAACTCCTGGCGCGCTGTGGCCCTGGATGTAGAGGCAGTCGCCGCCATGGTTTTCGCTCTCGGCATGCCAGAAGTGGTTGAAACCGGTCTCCAGCATGCTCGCCAGCGACGCGAACGAACCAATGTGCCCGCCCAGATCGCCGCCTTCGGGTGGATGCAGCCGGTTGGCCTTGACCACCATGGCCATGGCGTTCCAGCGCATGTAGGCGCGCAGGCGCTTCTCGATGTGCAGATTGCCGGGCGTGCGCGCCTCTTGACTGGACTCGATGGTGTTCACATAACCGGTCTGCGCGGAAAAAGGCAGATCGATGCTGCTCTGGCGCGCGTGTTCGAGCAATTGCTCAAGCAGGAAATGCGCGCGCTCCGGGCCTTCGCGCTCGATCACCGCAGACAGCGCGCTGGTCCACTCCGCTGTCTCCTGGGGATCGATGTCTGGCCCTATGCCAAAGGCTGGCAATTTGCTGTCGACGGCCATGCTGAAGTCTCCTTGGGTTGTCCGGGTTGTACTGAATCTCTGCCGTGTGATTCTGGTCGCAATCTTCGCACAAAATTCCGGTTTTTCAAATCACGGCTTCATGTTTCAATTCATGAAATCAAAGCCGTGACACAGAGACTCCCGGGCGGCACGGGAAGATGCCTGGCGCGCCCTACACTTGCGGAATGTTTGGCTCCGCCGCTTCGCCAAAATCCACCCGCGCCGACTCCGCTGCGGCGGAGGCCTGGTGGGACAGTCTCGCGCATCCGGCCCAGGGGCGTTTGGCGCGGCTGGCGCCCATGGCGGTTGCGCTGGCGCTTCTGGCCGCCATTGCGCTGTCAATCTGGTATCTGCGGCAGGTGGAAATCCACCGTGTCAGAGAGGGCATTGCGCACGATGTGGAGTATGCGCAGCAGCGTTTGCGCCTCAATTTGCTCGAAGATCAGGAGCGCGGCATGCAACTGGCGGCGGCGGCAACCCGGCCGGGTTTTGGCGTTGCCCAGTTTCGCGCCAGCGCCGAGTCGCTGCTGGCGGCCAGCCCTTCCGTTTCAACCGTGCATTGGCTCGATGCCGATGGCAAGGTGCTCTCCAGCGTGGCGGCAGCGCCTGAGGCCAGGCGCCAACGCCAGCGCGGCGATGCGCTGGGGACGCTGGCGCAGGCCAGTTTTGAGCGCGCGCGCGATCTCACGCAGGCGACGTATGCGCTGCTGCCCGCCGATGCGGGGCAAGCGCCCGCGGCGGCGGCGCTGCAACTGACCATGCCCATTGCGTCGGGTAGTCGTTTTCTGGGTGCCATTGTGGCCGAGTACGCGCCCGAGCGCCTGTTGCGCCATGGCGTGCCCGCCGAGGTGCAGGCCAAGTACGCCACCGCGCTGCTCGACGGCCAGGGCCAGTGGCTGGCGGGCCAGCGTCTGGCCGAGCGGCCCGCGCTCTCGCAGCGCTTGCCCTGGATGAGCCAGTACACCGAGATTTTGCTGCCCGTGCCGCCCGTGGATGGCAGTTTGCAGCTTCGCGTGCAATCGTGGTGGCTGCCGCACTGGAACGAGGGCGGCGTGCTGCTGTGGCTGGTGGTCTGGCTGTCGGTGGCGACCACCTGGGCGCTGGTCAACTGGCGTCACGCGCTCAAGCGCCGACAAACGCAAACCGCGCTGGAGTCGGAGATTGCCTTTCGTCGCGCCATGGAAAACTCCATGATTACGGGCATCCGCGTGCTCGATCTGCAAGGCCGCATCATCTATGTCAACCCGGCTTTTTCCCAGATGACCGGCTGGAGCGCGCAAGATCTGATTGGGCGCGCTGAACCCTATCCCTACTGGCTCGAAGAAGACTGCCAGGCGCACTCGGCGCGCCTGCGCGAGAGGCCCCCCGGCGGCGCGATCGAGGGAGCCACGGGCTATCAGATGCGCGTCAAGCGCAAGGATGGTTCGGTGTTCAGCGCGCGCATGTACATGTCCGCGCTGGTCGATGGCGCGGGCACGCAAATCGGCTGGATGGGGTCGATGACCGACATTACCGAACCCAACCGCATTCGCCAGCAACTGGCCGCTTCCTACGAGCGTTTCACCACGGTGCTTGAGGCGCTGGACGCTTCGGTCTCCGTCACGCCGCTTGGCAGCGCCGAACTGCTGTTTGCCAACAAGCTGTACCGGCACTGGTTTGGCGCGTCGCCCGCCGGTCACCAGACGCTGGTGGTGCAAGGCGGTGCCGCGGTGCCGCCCGCCAGCGACGAGAGCGCGACCGAGGCCGATATTCCCTTTGCCGGTTTTCCGCGCGACGGTCTGGGCGCCGCGCTCACCGGGCGTGCCGAGATTTACGTGGCGCATCTGGGCAAATGGCTGGAAGTGCGCTCGCGCTATCTCAACTGGGTGGATGGCCGCCTGGCCCAGATGATCATCGCCACCGACATCACGGCGCGCCGCCACGCCGAAGGGCTGGCCGAACGCGCGCAAACTTCCAGTCGCCTGATTACCATGGGCGAGATGGCTTCCAGCGTGGCGCACGAACTCAACCAGCCCCTGACCGCCATCAGCAACTATTGCAACGGCATGATCTCGCGCATCCGCAGCGGCGCCATCACGCCCGGGAGCCTGCTCGACGCGCTGGAGAAAACCGCCCACCAGGCCCAACGCGCGGGACTGGTGGTGCACCACATCCGCAGCTTCGTCAAGCGCAGCGCGCCACAGCGCGCCTGGACCGAAGTGACGAGCATCGTCGATCAGGTGGTGGAACTGGCCGAAATCGACCTGCGCCGCCGCCAGGTGCGGCTTGCGCACCAGGTGGCCGCTGGCCTGCCGCGCCTGTACGCCGATCCCATCCTCATCGAGCAGGTGCTGCTCAACCTCATCAAAAACGGCGCCGAATCCATCGAAGCCGCCCAGCGCGACGCTGGCCGTCGCGTGGTCGACTTGCGCGTCACCCAGCGCCTGATCGAGCGCCAGCCAGTTGTGCACTTCAGCGTCACTGACACGGGCCGTGGCCTCTCGCCCGAGGAGCGCAACAAGGTCTACGAAGCCTTCTACTCCACCAAACAGGAAGGCATGGGCATCGGCCTGAACCTGTGCCGCTCCATCGTCGAATCGCACCATGGGCGCATCCAGGCGGACAATCTCTACAATGCAACGCAAGTCGCAGGCTGCCGTTTCACGTTCTGGATTCCGGTCGATGGCGCCGACGGCATTTTGTCCAACGCGCCAGAGGCCGCAAACCCCGCATGAACCACCCCGCAAAAAAAGGCACCGTCTACGTCGTCGATGACGACGAGGCCGTGCGCGACTCCATCCAGTGGCTGCTCGAAGGCCAGAACTACCACGTGCGCGCCTTTGAATCGGCGGAATACTTCCTCAGCGCCTACGATCCGCGCCAAGTCGCCTGCCTGCTTGTGGACATCCGCATGAACGGCATGAGCGGCCTGGAGTTGCAAGACGAGTTGATCGAGCGCCAGTCGCCGCTGCCCATTGTCTTTATCACCGGTCACGGCGACGTGCCCATGGCCGTGGCCACCATGAAAAAAGGCGCCATGGACTTCATCCAGAAACCTTTTGAAGAGGAGCAGCTCCTCGGCTTGGTCGAACGCATGCTCGAACAGGCCGCGCACAGCTTCAGCGAGCACCAGCAAGCGGCCAGCCGCGACGCGCTGCTGTCCAGACTCACCGCACGCGAATTGCAGGTGCTCGAACGCATCGTCGCTGGCCGCCTCAACAAGCAAATCGCCGACGATCTGGGCATCAGCATCAAAACCGTCGAAGCGCACCGCGCCAACATCATGGAAAAGCTCGACGCCAACACCGTGGCCGACCTGCTCAAGATCGCGCTGGGACAAACCGAGGCCAGAATCTGACCCCGCGCCACCCCAGTCATCCAGCCATTTGCCATGCTGACGGCGCCCGCTGCAACGGCCCGGGCGGCTTTCGTGGCAAAAGTATTTTTTCATGCGTGCCAGTGCGCTAGAATTGCCGACCATGTTCGCCGCCGCGCAACCGTCGTTCCAACCCAGCGTTTTGCCAGTCGCCCCGGCTGGCTGTGCCGCGCGCGCCGCGATCTCCATTGAAACCACGACCGCCAAGGGCTGATTTCCGCCCTGGTTCGTCGCGTGCCCTTCCCGGCCAGACGAGCCGGGCGCAAACAGTCTGCCTCGGCTCTGGCACTGTTTCTTTACTTGAAAGGGCGTTTTGAAAATGACTCAACTGGTTGGTCTGGTCGGCTGGCGCGGCATGGTCGGCTCGGTTCTCATGGATCGCATGGTCGAGGAAAAAGACTTCGATCTCATCGAGCCGCTGTTTTTCTCCACTTCCAACGCGGGCGGCAAAGCGCCAGCGATGGCCAAAAACGAGGCCACGCTGCAAGACGCCAACGACATCGCCGCGCTGCGCCGCTGCGAAATCATCATCTCTTGCCAGGGGGGCGACTACACGACGCAAGTGTTTCCCAAACTGCGCGCGGCAGGCTGGAAGGGCCACTGGATCGACGCGGCATCCACCCTGCGCATGAAGGACGACGCGGTCATCGTGCTCGATCCGGTAAACCTGCCAGTCATCCAGAATGCCTTGGCCCGGGGCGGCAACAACTGGATTGGCGGCAACTGCACCGTCAGTTGCATGCTGATGGGCGTTGGCGCGCTGTACAAGGCCGGTCTGGTGGAATGGATGAGCACCCAGACGTATCAGGCGGCCAGCGGCGGCGGCGCGCAGCACATGCGCGAGCTTCTGACGCAGTTTGGCACGCTGCACGCCGAAGTCAAGGCGCTGCTGGGTGACCCCGGCAGCGCGATTCTGGAAATCGACCGCAGAATCATCGCCAGGCAGCGCAGCCTCTCAAGTGCCGAAACGGCCAGCTTTGGCGTGCCGCTGGGCGGATCGCTGATTCCGTGGATCGACAAGGACCTGGGCAATGGCGTGTCGCGCGAAGAATGGAAAGGCATGGCCGAAACCAACAAAATCCTGGGCCAGGGTGAAGGCTTTGGCACGCCAGCCATTGCCGTAGACGGCTTTTGCGTGCGCGTGGGTGCCATGCGCTGCCACAGCCAGGCGCTGACCTTCAAGCTCAAAAAGGATGTGCCGGTGGCCGACATTGAGGCCATGATTGCCGCCGACAACCCGTGGGTCAAGCTGGTGCCCAACACGCGCGAGGCCACCATGCAAGAGCTTACGCCCGTGGCGGCCACCGGCACCCTGCGCATTCCGGTGGGGCGCATCCGCAAACTGGCCATGGGGCCGCAATACCTGGGCGCCTTTACCATCGGCGATCAATTGCTCTGGGGCGCCGCCGAGCCGCTGCGCCGCATGCTGCGCATTGTGCTGCAAGGGTGAATTCAGGGCCGTTTCGCGCAACAATCCAGAACCATTCAACGAATCGGCAAATTTGCAAAAAAAGCGGCGCGCGCCCGCCCGGCGTTGCCTATTGGCAACAAAAAACCCTGTTTCAGGGGGGTCAAACCGGGCCTTTTGCAACTTAAGCGACTTCTTAGCTTGTCATCCTAATTCGTTGATGTTATTGTTGATTTTCATCTCCGCAATGGCGGCAAAAGCTGCCGATTCGACACATGAAGAACAAGGCACACTTGATCCGTTCGGGATCAAAACTGACATGGGATGCGGCCACCACCGGGCCGTGGAAAAAGGGGGTTCTCGCCTCGGCGGCCGCATTGACGCTTTTGGGCGTCAGTGTGGACGCGCAGGCGGTGGCCCTGGGCGCGGTCACCGTGCGTTCGGCGCTGGGCGAGCCTCTGCGCGCCGAAATCGAGGTGCCCGAGCTATCGTCGCAAGACGAGGCGTCCTTTCAGGCCCGCATGGCGCCGCCACCGGCTTTTGAAGCCGCTGGCGTGGCGTATGCCCCGGCCCTGGTGGGCACCACGGTCACGCTCCAGCGCCGCCCCAACGGGCAGGCTTACCTGAAGGTGGTCGGCGATCACCCCGTCAACGATCCGTTCCTGGGCTTGGTCATTGAGGCCACCTGGGACGCAGGCCGCGTGGTGCGCGACTACACCATGCTGATCGACCCGCCGGGCCGCGGCGCACCATCGCCAGTGATCGCGCAGCCATCCCAGATCGATCCGACCGACGGGCAAGTGGCACTGACCGCGGGCGATGCGCAAGCCA
>JAISNB010000213.1 GCA_031276435.1 Burkholderiaceae bacterium
GTTCCCGTCATTGCGAGGAGCGCGACGCGGCAATCCATACAACGGCTGAATTTCTCGAAACACCGGAGCAGATTGCAAGACCTCAACCGGATTGCCACGTGCCCTGCGGGCACTCGCAATGACGAGAGAGGAAGGGTTACGCCACATTGCCCGGCCCTCGCAGTGACGCATGTTTTCCTCTTTTCCTTCAAGGGAGTGCCCTGTCAGGGGCGAGAGGGGTGAGCGCAACGCTGACCCAAGCGCCGCGCTTTGCGTGGGAGTCCCCTCACCCAACCCTCTCCCCAAGGGGCGAGGGAAAAGAGTATATAAATGCACCACGCAAAAAAATCCCCCTCACCCTGACCCTCTCCCCCTAAAGGGGGCGAGGGCAATGAAGCGAGGCGCGCGCTCCCGCCCTCTCCCCATCCTTCCCAAAAGGGGAGGGTGCAAAGAGTATATAAATACGCCGCGCGGAAAATCCCTCTCTCCCTGGAGGAGGAGAGGGAAAATAATAGAGAGGGCGATGGTAATTCTTGAATTCCCTCCCCCTGCGGGGGAGGGGCATTCTTCCCAAAGGCAGCGAGGATGAATAGATGCATGGAAACGGTGGATTGCCACGCGCCTGCGGCACTCGCAATGACGAGGTTGCATGTTGCGGGGCTGCCTCTGCTTTGAGGGAACCGCTGGTCCAGCGTCATGGCGCGGGGCGTAGCCTTGTGGTAATTTACTGCACTGCGCCATGCGTCCATGCGGCGCGGCGCCAGCGGCTGCCAGATGCCTTCTTGCGGCGGGCGGTGAAGGGGCCAGCTTCCAACCCCCAAAACCTGTGGGCGCGCCCGCGCAGTGAGATTGCTTGGGACGTGTCATCGGCCTTGCTTCTGAGCCGATGCGCCCGCGCGCGATGCAATTGGCCCATGGATTGGCCTGTGGGCATGCCCGCGCGTAATATGCGGCCATGCAGATTTACCGGGTGGGCGGTTCGGTGCGCGACGCGCTGCTGGGCCTGACAGTGAAAGACCGCGATTGGGTGGTGGTGGGCGCTACGCCCGGGCAGATGAGCGCGCAAGGCTTTGTGCTGGTCGGGCGCGATTTTCCCGTGTTTTTGCATCCGCAAACGCATGAGGAGTACGCGCTGGCGCGCACTGAGCGCAAGAGCGGCCATGGTTACCGTGGCTTTGTGGTGTGCGCCAGCCCCGATGTGACGCTGCAAGACGATCTGGCGCGGCGCGATCTGACCATCAACGCCATGGCCGCGCCTGCCGATTGGTTGCCGCTGCCTGCCGCCGCCAACGCCAGCGCCGGGGCTGCGCCAGTCGACGCGCGCCTGATTGATCCTTTTGGCGGCCAGCGCGATTTGCAGGCCAGGGTGTTGCGCCATGTGAGCGCGGCGTTTTGCGAGGACCCCGTGCGCATTTTGCGCGTGGCGCGTTTTGCCGCGCGCTTTGCCGATTTTTCGGTCGCGCCCGAGACGCTGGCGCTGATGCGCCGCATGGTGGCCGATGGCGCTGCCGCACATCTGGTGGCCGAGCGCGTGTGGCAAGAACTGGCGCGCGGCCTGATGGAGCCGCAGCCAGCGCGCATGCTGCAAGTGCTGCGCGCGTGTGGCGCGCTGGCGGTCGTCTTGCCCGAGGTTGATCGCCTCTGGGGCGTGCCGCAGCGCGCCGATTACCACCCCGAGGTGGATGCCGGAGAGCATGTGCTGCTGGTGCTGCAAATGGCCGCGCAATTGCAGGCGCCGCTGCCGGTGCGCTACGCCTGCCTGACGCACGATTTGGGCAAGGCGAGCACGCCTGCCGGTGTGTTGCCGCACCACCACGAGCACGAGGCGCGCGGCCAGCACATCGAGGCGCAACTGGCGCAGCGCTTGCGCGTGCCCGGCGAGTGCCACGCGCTGGCCCAGGTGGTCACGCGCGAACACGGCAACATCCACCGCAGCGACACGCTGGACGCCGAGGCCGTGTTGCGCCTGCTGACGCGCTGCGACGCCTTGCGCAAGAGCGCGCGTTTTGCCCAGGCGCTGCTGGCTTGCGAGTGCGACGCGCGTGGCCGCGCGGGCCAGCAAGGCAGCGCCTATCCGCAGCGCGCGCGCCTGCTGCGGGCGCTGGAAGCGGCGCTTGCCGTAGACAGCGCGCCCATTGCCGCCGCCGCGCAAGCCGGTGGTGCGCGTGGCAAGGCCATTGGCCAGGCTGTGGCGCGCGCGCGCGTCCAGGCCATCGCTCGCGCACTGGCGCGCCAGCGCGCCGATTCATAATTGCGCTGGCCGCGCGCGGCGGGTTGCCGCGACGGGGCGCTTTTTTATCCAACGCACGGCAAAAACCCGATCCAACAAGCCATGAACGATTTAGACGTGGTTATCCTGGCCGCTGGCAAAGGCACGCGCATGAAAAGCCAGCGCCCCAAGGCGCTGCACCGGCTGGCCGGGCGCGCGCTGCTCGCGCACGTGCTGGAGGCCGCCATGGCGCTGCAAGCGCGGCAAATCGTGGTTGTTACCGGCCACGGCGCAAAAGAGGTGGATGCGTTTTGCGCCAGCTACGCGCGCGAGGCCGCCGCCGCGCGCGGCGACAGTGGCGGCAGCAGCGGCAGCGCCATCGTCACCGTTTTGCAAGCGCCGCAACTGGGCACGGGCCACGCCGTGCAGCAGGCCGCGCCCGCGCTGGCGAACGACGGGGTGACGCTGATTCTCAATGGCGATGTGCCGCTGGTGCCGCTCGATGCGCTGCGCCAACTGGCGCAACAGGCCGCGCAAGGCCAAGTGGCTCTGCTGACGGTGGATACCGGCGCAAACGCTGGCGCTTATGGCCGCGTGGTGCGCGGCGCGGGTGGCGCGGTCAGTGCCATCGTCGAGGCCCGGGACGCCACGCCCGGGCAACTGAAGCTGACCGAGTGGTACAGCGGCGTCATGGCCGCGCCCACGCGGCTTCTCAAGGCCTGCCTGGCGCTGCTGACGGACGACAACGCGCAAAAAGAACGCTATTTGACCGATGTGGTGCGCCATGCCGTGGCCACGGGCGCGCGGGTGACGGCGCTGCAAATCCAGGACGCGACGCGGGTGGCCGGTGTCAACAGCCCGGCGCAACTGGCCGCGCTGGAGCGCGCGCTGCAACGCCGCCAGGCTGAGGCGTTGATGGCGCAAGGCGTGCGCCTGGCCGATCCGGCGCGGCTGGATGTGCGCGGGCAACTGACGTGCGGGCAGGACGTGGAAATCGACGTGGGTTGCATCTTCGAGGGCCAAGTGCAACTGGCCGATGGCGTGCGCGTGGGCGCGCATTGCGTGATTGCCAACGCGCGCATTGGCGCGGGCGCGTTCATTCATCCGTTCACCCACATCGACGGCGGCGCGATGGCGCAAGGCGTCAGTGTGGGGCCAAACGCGCGGGTTGGCCCCTACGCGCGGCTGCGCCCCGGCGCGCATCTGGCCGCCGATGTGCATGTGGGCAACTTTGTGGAAATCAAGAACAGCACGCTGGCCGCGGGCGCCAAGGCCAACCATCTGGCCTATCTGGGCGATGCCACCGTGGGCGAGCGCGTCAACTACGGCGCGGGCAGCATCACCGCCAATTACGACGGCGCCAGCAAGCACCCAACCGTGATCGAAGCCAACGTGCACGTGGGCAGCAACTGCCTGCTGGTGGCGCCCGTCACGCTGGGCGCGGGCGGCACGGTGGGCGGCGGCTCCACCATCACCCGCAGCACACCGCCGGGCGCGCTGACCGTGGCGCGCGCCAAGGCGGTCACCATCGCCAACTGGCGGCGGCCAGGCAAGAAGGGCTGACGCCAGAGCCGCGCCGGGATCAGTCTGGCGCCGCCAGACGGCGCGCGCGGGCGATGGACATCAGAATGCCCAGCGCCAGACCCAGTGTGACCATGGCCGTGCCGCCATAGCTGATGAACGGCAGGGGCACGCCCACCACGGGCAAAATGCCGCTGACCATGCCCATGTTGACGAAGGCATAGGCAAAAAAGATGGTGGACATGCTGGCGGCCAGCAGGCGCGAAAACAGGGTGCCCGCCCCGGCGGCGATCATCAGCGCGCGGAAAACCAGAACCATGTAGCCGGTTATGAGCAGCAAATTGCCCGCCAGTCCGAACTCCTCGGAAAACGCGGCAAAAATGAAGTCGGTGGTGCGCTCGGGAATGAACTCCAGATGCGTTTGCGTGCCCTGCATGAAGCCCTTGCCCCACAAGCCCCCCGAGCCGATGGCGATCATGCCCTGGAGAATGTGAAAGCCCGCGCCCAGCGGGTCGCGCCCCGGATCCAGCAGTGTGCACACGCGCTGCTGCTGGTAGCCGTGCAGAAAGTACCACTGCACCCCGTCGGCGCACAGCGCAGGCTCGTTGAGCAGCAGCAGCACGATGCCCAGCGCGGCCAGCGCTACGGGCGGGAGCACCAGTTTCCACGACAGCCCGGCAAAGAAGATGACCGACAAGCCCGCCGCCAGCACCAGCAGCGATGTGCCCAGATCGGGCTGCTTCATGATCAGCCCCACGGGAAGCGCCAAAAGCGCGCCCGCCACCAGGAAATCCAGTGCGCGCAACTGCCCTTCGCGCCGGTGGAACCACCAGGCCAGCATCAGCGGCATGGCGATCTTGAGAATCTCGCTGGGCTGGATGACGACAATGCCCACATCGATCCAGCGCCGGGCGCCTTTCTTGGTCAGGCCAAACAAGGCCACCGCCACCAGCAGCGCCACGCCCAGCGTGTACAGGGGCACCGCCGCCGCCATGAGCCGCTGCGGCGGAATCTGCGCCACCACAAACAGGATGAAACCGGCAATCAGCATGTTGCGGCCATGGCTGACAAAGCGCGTGCCATTGTCAAAGCCCGCCGAATACATGGCCAGCAGCCCGATGCCAGCGAGCATGAAGATGGCAAAGGCCAGCGGCGCGTCGAACCCGCGAAACAGGCGCGGCAGCCGCCGCCACCAGGAAATTTGTGCAAACACCACAGCCATATGGGGGGCCATTATCTATCGCAGCGCCCGCCTCAAGCCCGGGCAATCTGGCTGGCCGCAGGCAGCGCGCGCGGGGCATGAAAAAACGCCAAAGCGGCCCCGCGCGAAGGCGGGGGCGACTCTGGCGTTTTTCGGGTGTGGCGGCGCTTTTTTCTGGAGCGCGCCCTGTGCGCCGCAGCAGGCGGCGGCGCGGCCCCGACCGCGTTACTTCACGTCAGACAGGCGCTCGGCGCGCTTGTTTGGCTCGGGGTGGCTGGAAAACATCTGGTCGAGCACACTGCTGTCTTTGCTGCCCAGGGCGGCCAGCTTCTTCAGGGCCGACGCCATGGCCGATGGCTTGTAGCCGTTGCGACGCAAAAACGCCACGCCATAGTCGTCGGCGGCGGTTTCCTGGCTTTGCGAGAACTGGCTGTTGACAAAGCTCTCGGTCAGCGCGCCCACTTCAGAGGCCGCCAGCACCGCGCCGGTGCCGCCCGTGCTGGCAGCCGCCTTGCGGCCAGCCGATGCCAGGTACGCGGTGCGCATGGCCGCCAGCGAATGCCCCAGTTTGACGTGCCCGATTTCGTGGCCGAGCACGGCCAGCAGCTCCTGATCGTTCATCTTGTCCATCAGGCCGCTGTAGACGCGGATGGAGCCGTCGGGCGATGCGTTGGCGTTGACCTGCTCGCTCAGGTAGACCTTGAAATTGAGTTTCAGGCCATCTTCGTTCAGGTGCTTCTTGGTCAGGCGCGCCAGGCGCTGGCCGTATTTGTTCTTGGCCGAAGCGACCTTTTCCGTTTTGTCTTCGGCGGCGCGCATTTGCAGCGACGCGGCCTGCAATTCGGCCTCTGAAACCGTGACGGCCTTGAACACATCCAGCGCGGCGCCAACCTGGTTGCCGCCGCCCGTTGCGCTGCAACCGGCCATCACCACCGAGGCGGCCAAAACCGCCATGCCCAATTTCCACTTCATGAGAATCCTCCGTTGATTGAGTTAAGCGCCGCCACCGACAATTGACGGCCAGCGCGTCGACCCGCGATGCGCGGCCGCGCGGTTTCCAAAAAAGGCGTGGTCAACAACAGTTTTTTGAGCTTTTTCCGGATACCGGCGCGCACGCGGATATGCCCGCAAGTCTAGCGCACATTGGCCCGCGCGATGTAATCATTTTGTATTCACCTGACGGGCGCTGGCCGCATTTTTGCCAGCGCGCCGCCGCGGCCACCCGTTTTGCGCGCGCCCAACAATGGGACAATTGCGCGCCATGCATGTTTTATTTGACGAGGCTGGGAAAATCCTGGCCGGAAAGATTCTGTCGGAAGCCGAGGCTTCCGCGCAGGTGGAACTCGACTCGGGCAAGCGCCTCAAGGTCAAGGCGGCCAACCAGTTGCTGCGCTTTGAAAAGCCCGCGCCCGCCGATCTTTTGAGCCAGGCGCAGGCGCTGGCCGCCGAGGTGGATTTGCCCCTGGCCTGGGAATTTGCGCCCACCGACGAATTCGGCTTTGCCGACGTGACCGCTGACTACTTTGGCGCCGCCAGCGGCGTTGTGCAGCAGGCCGGCATGCTGCTGGCGCTGCACGAGGCGCCGCACTACTTTCGCCGCGCAGGCAAGGGGCGCTTCAGGAAAGCGCCAGCAGACATCGTGGCGCAGGCGCTGGCGGCCATCGAGCGCAAGAAGCAAACCGCGCGGCAAATCGACGCCTGGGCGGATGAACTGGTGCAGGGCCGCTGCCCGCAACCGGTTGGCGAGCAGCTTTTCAGGATTTTGCTGCGCCCCGACAAGAACGCGCCCGAATACAAGGCCGTGGTGCAGGCCAGCCGCGCCGCGCAACTGCCGCCGCTGGCGCTGCTGAAAAACGCGGGCGCCATCCCATCGGCCTACCAGTTTCACTGGCGGCGCTTTTTGTTCGAGCACTTCCCGCAAGGCACTGGCTTTGCGGCTGGATTGAGCGCGCCCGCCATGCCCGGCGACTTGCCGCTGGCAGCCGATGTGCAGGCGTATTCGATTGACGACTCGCACACCACGGAGATTGACGATGCGCTCTCGCTGCAAGGCCTGGGCAGCGGCAAGGTTACGCTCGGCATCCACATTGCCGCGCCCGCGCTGGGCATGCAGCCGGGCGACGCGCTCGATCTGGCCAGCCGCGCGCGCCTGTCCACCGTGTACATGCCCGGCCACAAAATCACCATGCTGCCGGGCGACGTGGTGCAGGCCTGCACGCTCGCCGAAGGGCGCGCCGCGCCCGCCGTGTCGCTGTACGTCACGCTGGACGAAGGCACACTGGCCATCGAAGGCAGTACAACCCGGCTTGAGCGCGTGCCCATCGCCGCCAATGTGCGCCACGACCTGCTCGATGGCGTGATCACGCCTGAATGGCTGGCAGGCGGCGACCAGGACGCCGACGCCGTGGAAAAAGCGCAGGCGGCCATCGCCATTCCGCGCGCGCAACTGGCTTTCCTGTACCGGCTGGCGCTGCACCTGAAAGCCAGGCGCGAACAGGTGCGCGGCAAGCCCGAGACCTTCAACCGCCCCGACTACAACTTTCGCCTGCCGGGCAAGCTGGCCGACGCCCTGCCCACAGGCGAGGAGAGGGTAGAAATCAGCGCGCGCCAGCGCGGCGCACCGCTCGATCTGATCGTGGCCGAAACCATGATCCTCGCCAACAGCACCTGGGGCCAGTGGCTCGCCAGCCTGGGCGTGCCTGCCATTTACCGCAGCCAGTCCCGGCTGGCGCCGGGCATCAAAGTGCGCATGGGCACCAAAGCCCTGCCGCACGCGGGCATTGGCGTGCCCTGCTATGCCTGGGCCACATCGCCGCTGCGCCGCTACGTGGATCTGGTCAACCAGTGGCAAATCATCGCCTGCGCGCGCTTTGGTCAAACCGCCGCGCTGGCCGCGCCTTTCAAGCCCAGGGATTCGCAACTGTTTGGCATCATCAGCGCCTTCGAGGCGGCCTACGCCGCCTACAACGCCAACCAGGGCGCGCTGGAGCGTTTCTGGACCCTGCGCTTCATCCAGCAAAACGGCATCGACCAACTGGAAGCCACAGTCATCAAGGAGCAAACGGGCGCGGCCTGGCTGGTGCGCGCCAACGCGCTGCCACTGGTGTTGACCGCCATGGGGCCAGCGGGCCTGGCGCGCGGCGCGCAAGTGCGCGTCAAACTGGGCGAGGCCGACGACATCGCGCTGGACATCAGCGGCGCCATCAGCGAAGTGCTGCACGCCGCGGCACCGGCGGCCAGCGGCGACGGCGCATACGACGACTCTGACGAAGATGCCGATGGCGCCGACGCCACCACCACCGTGGCCGGAGCGCTTGCCATCGCGCTGGATCTGGACGAACCTGAGGCCGGGGATAATCCCGCTTCGTAATGCTTCGATTCATCCAGTCGCTTTCCACGCTTCAGTGCGCCCTGCTGTTTTCGCTGCTGGCGCACGCCGTGGTATTGACCGTGCGCTTTGTCGACCCGGAAGGCTTCAACCGCGTGTTCCAGGACACCGGGCTGGAGGTCATCCTGGTCAACACCAGTGGCGACGAAAAACCCGTCAAGGCCCAGGCCATCGCGCAAACCAGTCTGGCGGGCGGCGGCGACGCGGCTGACCCCAGCCTCTTTGCCACATCGCCCCTGACCAACAACGATCTGGACGCATTTGGCGCCGATGTGGTCGACCAGAACCAGCGCCGCATCAACGCCATGCAGCAGCAGCAGCAACAACTGCTGACCCAGGTGCGCAACCTGCTGGCCAGCATGCCCAAGCCCGACCCCAACAAAAGCGCCGACGACCCGGACGTCAAGCAGCAGGAAGAAAAGCGCCTCCAGTTGAGCAAGCAAATCGCCGCCCTTGAGCGGCGCATACAAGAAGAAAACGCCCGCCCGCGCAAACGCTTTCTCAGCCCCGCCACGCTGGGCAGCACCTACGCCGTCTACTACGACGACATGCGGCGCAAAATCGAGCGGCGCGGCACCGAGAACTTCCCCGAATACGGCGGCAAAAAACTCTATGGCGAACTGATGATGGGCATCCTGGTGCACCACGACGGCCACATCATGGACGCGAAAGTCGTGCAATCGTCGGGCAACCGCATACTCGACCGCCTGGCCGAAGCCATCACCAACGCCTCGGCCCCGTTCGGCAAATTCACGCCAGCCATGCGCAAGGACACCGACCAGTTTGATGTGACCGTGCGCTTTCGCTTCAACCACGACCAAACGCTGGAAGCCACCTTGCAATCTGACTCGCTGACGCAATCGGTCACCGAACAATTGCGCTGATGCCAACACCCATGCGCGCCGCCGCCGCTGCCGCCATCATCGCCGCCAAACCGCCATGAGAATTCTGGGCATAGACCCGGGCCTGCGCTCTACGGGCTTTGGCGTACTGGACGCCACCGGCGGCGCCAGCGCGCCCTTGGCCTACGTAGCCAGCGGCGTCATCCAGACCCAGGGCGCCGATCAGGGCAACCTGCCCGCGCGCCTGAAAATCATTTTCGACGGCATTGCCGAACTGGCCGAACACTACCGGCCCGACATAGCCGTGGTCGAAATCGTATTCATCAACGTCAACCCGCAAGCCAGCCTGCTGCTGGGACAAGCCCGTGGCGCCTGCGTCACGGCGCTGGTGGCGCGCGGCCTGCCAGTTGCCGAATACACCGCCCTGCAAATGAAAAAAGCCGTGGCCGGACACGGCAAAGCGGCCAAGGCCCAGGTGCAGGAAATGGTCAAACGGCTGCTGCAACTGCCAGCCGCGCCCCGTGCCGACGCAGCCGACGCGCTGGCCCTTGCCATCACCCACGCGCACGCCAGCCGCCCGCTGGCGCTGCTGGGCGCATCGGGCGGCGTGCGGCGCACCACGGCCAGCATGTACCGCCACCACCGCGGCGGCGGCAAATAATACACAAAATAAAACACACTGGACAGGCATGGCAACAGGATAATAAAAGCAGCCTTTGTACAAATCGCCATTGCAGGGCGCCATGGCAATCCAGACGGTATTTCTCCTGGAATAGCACTGATTCTCTGCTCGGTATGTCAATGGATTGCTTCCCGTCACGCCATCAAAGCGCGATCGCAATAACGAATGATTAAATTAAGGCTTTTCAAAAACTTTTTCTTCTGCCTGAACAAACATCAAGGCAAAAGAATCAAGGAAACATTTATCTGGCTGGCACTGCGAGGGCATTGGCCCCGTGGCGATCCAGAGGGCGCTTGCCATGCACAAGGCGCGCAGGATGCCTTATCATTGCGAGGCTCCTGTTTCCACCATGACGTTCCGCCCGCCGTGCACTACAAGCCCCAAGTTTCCGCATCTCGCTCCTGCTGCTTGCCGCGCGTGGCGCAAGCCGCCGCGCCAACGCTCCGGCACGGGAATCTGCATTTGCCGACTTCATCGGTGTTTGGGTGGCGATTGCGCATAAGAAGTGTGCAAACACTTCTTGAAGGGATTGCGGCGGAGAGCGTGGTATGAGGACGACAGACAGGCATGGAAACCGGGGTTTCCGGCC
Source organism: Burkholderiaceae bacterium (assembly GCA_031276435.1). Taxonomy (GTDB): domain Bacteria; phylum Pseudomonadota; class Gammaproteobacteria; order Burkholderiales; family Burkholderiaceae_C; genus Ottowia. The sequence continues at coordinate 10,412 of JAISNB010000213.1, forward strand.
ATCTGCGCCCGTTTATTTTAGGATGTGGCGCCATGCCACAATAGCGTCTCCCCTTATTTTAACTTGACGCCAACATGAAACGCGGACAGCAGGGCGAAACCATCAGCATCAGCATGGTCGGCGAGGCGGCAAACGCCTTTGTGCCCGCGCCGCTGCCACCTGTGCCGCCCATCGAGTGGACGCCCGCCCTGCGTGAAAAATCCGACCGCGCCTTGCTGGCCCTGGGGCGGCTGGACAGCGTTTCCGTGTTGTTGCCCGACGCCACGCTGTTTATCTACACCTATGTCCGCAAGGAGGCCGTGCTCTCTTCCATGATCGAGGGGACGCAATCCTCGCTCTCCGACCTGTTGCTGTTTGAACTGGAACAACAACCCGGCGCATCGCTGGAAGATGCGCGGGAAGTGAGCAACTACGTCGCGGCAATGGAATACGGCCTTCTGCGCCTGAAGGAAGGCTTCCCCTTGTGCCTGCGGCTTTTCCGCGAAGTGCATGGCGTTTTGCTCTCCCACGGGCGCGGCAGCGCGCAGACGCCGGGCGAATTTCGCCGCTCGCAAAACTGGATTGGCGGCGCGCGCCCTGGCAATGCCGCCTTTGTGCCGCCGCCGCCCGACCGGGTGATGGATTGCATGGGGCGGCTGGAGCTTTTCCTGCACGATCAACCTGAAGCCACGCCGGTGCTGGAAAAAGCGGCGCTGGCGCATGTGCAATTCGAGACCATCCACCCTTTTCTGGACGGCAATGGCCGTCTGGGGCGCTTGCTGATGACGCTTCTGTTGTGCGAGCAAAAAGTGCTCTCCGCGCCGATGCTGTATTTGAGCCTTTATTTCAAGACCTACCGCGCGCGTTATTACGAACTGCTTAACCGTGTGCGATCAGATGGCGATTGGGAAAGCTGGCTCGACTTTTTTGCCGACGCCATCATCCATACTGCGAAAGAAGCGGTGGAAACCGCGCAAGCCCTGCTCGCGCTGGCAGAGGCCGACCAGACGCGCATTGCCGCGTTGGGCCGGGCGGCGGCCTCCGCCCGCCAGATTCATCGCGCCCTGATGGAGCATCCCATTACCGACGCGGGCAGGCTCACGCAAAAAACCGCCCTGACGCCCGCCACCGTCAACAAGGCGTTGAAGCACCTGGAAGCGTTGAACATCGTCAAGGAATTAACGGCCATGAAGCGCAATCGCCTGTTTTGCTATACAGGCTACCTCGACATCCTGAACCGGGGCACGGAATTGCCCGATAGATCATTGACCGCCAAATAAGGACAAACCTAGGGACAACCCCATGAAAATCCGAGTTTGGCTCCCCCCTGATGACGCACCTTTCGCCAAACCAATGTCTGGTAGAATCGCCACAAAGGTCATCGATCGTCTAGGAGATGAGGTGATGAAGGTGTTTCGAGTGTAATTTTTTAGGAGAACATCATGGTTCGCAAAGTTTTTTATAGTTTTCACTACCAAGCGGATGTTTGGAGGACGTTTCAAGTCCGTAACATCGGTGCGGTGGAAGGCAACAAACCCGCATCGGATAACGACTGGGAAACCGTGAAGAGAGGCGGAGACGCAGCCATTAAAAGATGGATTGATAGCCAACTGAGCGGACGTAGCTGCACCATCGTACTGATCGGAAAAGACACGGCAGGACGACAATGGATCAATTACGAAATAGAGAAAAGTTGGAATGATAAGATGGGAGTTCTCGGCATATATATCCACAACCTCAAGGGTCAAGATAGTAAACAATCACCCAAAGGGAAAAATCCTTTTGATGAATTTTCAATAAATCATCAAAAAATGTCAGGCATTGTGAAGGCATATGATCCCCCATACTCTGATAGCCAGCGTGTCTATGAATGGATTGAACAGAATTTAGCGTCGCTTATTGAGGAAGCTATAAATATTCGAAAGAGGTGTTGATGTGTCCCAACTTTCTGAATTTGCTGAAAGTCAAGCCGTTCATCTGCATCTGAACATTTTACAGGCCGTTATTCAAAGAATGTCTGAGAATAGTGTTGCAGCGAAAACATGGTGCATTACACTGGTATCAGCAATTCTCGTTCTTGTTGTTGATAAAAGTGATCCAAAGTTTGCGTGGCTCGCACTTATTCCAACATTTCTGTTCTTTGTGTTGGATACCTATTACTTGGCACTTGAACGCAGATTTAGAAATTATTATAACGAATTTATTAAAAAAATTCATTCTGAATGCCTGGAAGCCTGCGATCTCTTTGTCATTAGACCAGAAGGCCATTTGTTTTCAATCTTTTTGCGTTCTATTTGTTCATTTTCAATATGGCCGTTCTATGCCATGTTGGTCGTTATAATAGGGATTTGCTGGAAATTCGTACTTCACTAATTACTAGATAATTAATTAGTATGCCTTTCCTCATCGCCGATACCTTTACCGCCAGCCTCGCCCGTCTCACCGGCGATGAGCAAAAATCCGTCAAGACGGCGGCCTTTGATCTGCAACTGAATCCAGCCCCTCCCGGCTTTCGTTTTCATAACCTCGACCGGGCGCGGGACAAGCATTTCTTGTCGGTGTAGATAAAAAGTAGCAGTTGGAACTGCACCCGGATACCGCGCGCGGCACGGCTCCCAAAAAACAGGCTCAAAGCACGCGCGTGGCAATCAGCACGGCAAAGAAAACCGTGGCCGCCAGCAACGTCCATTTGAGCGCCACCCAACCCAGGCGCTTGTAGCGCGGCTGGCCTGTGCCAACGTAAAACACAAAGCACACGCCGGAAAACAACAGCAGAAAAACAATGAGCCAGCGAAAGAGCAGCATATGGCAACGGGCGGGCGGCGGCGCGGCGGCTTTGGGCGCTTACCA
>JAISNB010000154.1 GCA_031276435.1 Burkholderiaceae bacterium
GGCATCATCGCCCACCTGCTGGATGTGCAGCGCCTGCAAGCCCTTGGGTCCCTGGACGAGTTCAAAGCGCACGCGCGCGCCTTCCTTGAGGGTTTTGAACCCATCCATCTCGATGGACAGGAAATGCGCGAACGCATCCGGGCCGCCGCCATCCGGCTCGATGAAGCCGAAACCCTTGAGGTCGTTGAACCACTTGACTTTGCCTTGTGGCATGTTTGTCTCCTTTTTGACTGTACTCTGTATGGATGTTCCACGGGCACTTTTTTGATTGCGCGCCAGCAGCGCCAACTATCCCGCCATCGCAAGCGAATTGTCAATTGGTGAAATACACCATGCGTTGCTGGCCGGGCGCGGGTGCAATGTGTCATTTGCTGGCGCAGGCGTCCGTTGCGCCGCGCCGACAAACCCGCTCATCCGGCGCGAAATGCCGCGCGCATCGATAGAATGGATTTCATGGTCAAAACCCCACCCAAACGACCGCCATTGGCACCGCGGCCAGCGCGCGAGCAGCCTGGCGGTGGCGACAGCGTTGTGCTGGAGCGACGTCCGCAAAAGCTCAAGCCGCCGCAGATGTACCAGGTTGTCATGCTCAACGACGACTACACACCCATGGAGTTCGTGGTGATGGTCATCCAGGAATTTTTTGGCAAGGATCGCGACTCGGCCACCCGGATCATGCTCAGGATCCACCTCGACGGCAAAAGCATCTGCGGCGTCTATCCGCGCGACATCGCGGCCACCAAGGTCGATCAGGTTCTGGCCGCCGCCCGCGAGGCGGGACACCCCCTGCAATGTGTCAGCGAACCTGCTGAATGAACCCGTTTATGGCTTTTGACGCACACTTGACCCCGGAAATACGTACACTGTTTCAAAGCAAGCGCCTGCCAGCGCCGTGCAAGAGACCTCTTGCGCGGCACGCGCCGCAGGCACCCAGGCGCAAAGGAATGTTCACATGATTGCCCAGGAATTGGAAGTCAGCCTTCACATGGCCTTTGTAGAGGCCCGCCAGCAGCGCCACGAGTTCATCACCGTGGAGCATCTGCTGCTCGCGCTGCTGGACAACCCGAGCGCCGCCGACGTGCTTGGCGCCTGCGCGGCCAACATCGAGGACTTGCGCGCAGCGCTGACCAACTTCATCAAGGACAACACCCCGCAGGTGGCTGGCACCGACGAGGTTGACACACAACCCACGCTCGGTTTCCAGCGTGTCATCCAGCGCGCCATCATGCACGTGCAATCCACGGGCAATGGCAAGAAAGAAGTCAACGGCGCCAACGTGCTGGTCGCCATCTTTGGCGAGAAAGACTCGCACGCCGTGTATTACCTGCACCAGCAGGGCGTCACGCGGCTGGACGTGGTCAACTACATTGCCCACGGCATCAAGAAAACCGACCCGCCCGAAGCGCCCAAGCCGGGCGAGTCCGCGCCCAGCGCCGAAAGCGAAGAGGCCAGCGGCAGCGGTGGCGGCGGCAATGGTGGCGGCGAGCGCGGCGAAAAAGCCTCGCCGCTGGAGCAGTACACCATCAACCTCAACCAGTTGGCCCGGGACGGCAAGATCGATCCGCTGATTGGCCGCGAGTACGAGGTCGAGCGCACCATCCAGATCCTGTGCCGCAGGCGCAAAAACAACCCGCTGCTGGTGGGCGAGGCGGGCGTTGGCAAAACCGCCATTGCCGAAGGACTGGCCTGGCGCGTCACCGAAAAAAACGTGCCCGAAGTGTTGCAGGACGCCGTGGTCTACGCGCTTGACATGGGCGCGCTGCTGGCTGGCACCAAATACCGGGGCGACTTCGAGCAGCGCCTCAAGGGCGTCATCAAGAACCTGAAGGACAAGCCCCACGCGGTGCTGTTCATCGACGAAATCCACACACTGATTGGCGCGGGCGCGGCCTCTGGCGGCACGCTCGACGCGTCCAACCTGCTCAAACCGGCGCTCTCCAGCGGCCAGCTCAAATGCATTGGCGCGACCACCTTCACCGAATACCGCGGCATCTTTGAAAAAGACGCGGCGCTGTCGCGGCGCTTCCAGAAAATAGACGTGGTTGAACCCACGGTGGCCGAAACCGTGGAAATCCTCAAGGGCCTCAAAAGCCGTTTTGAAGAACACCACAGCGTCAAATACGCCGTGGCGGCGCTCAAGGCCGCCGCCGAGCTGAGCGCCAAATACATCAACGACCGGCACCTGCCCGACAAGGCCATCGACGTCATCGACGAAGCGGGCGCGGCGCAGCGCATCATCACGGCATCCAAGCGCAAGAAAACCATTGGCAAGCACGAGATCGAGGACATCATCGCCAAAATCGCGCGCATCCCGCCAGCCAGCCTCTCCAGCGACGACCGCAGCAAACTGCAAACGCTTGAGCGCGACCTCAAATCCGTGGTGTTTGGCCAGGACAAGGCGCTGGAAGTGCTGGCCTCGGCCATCAAAATGGCGCGCTCTGGCCTGGGCAAGGGCGACAAACCCATCGGCTCCTTCCTCTTCAGCGGCCCCACCGGCGTTGGCAAGACCGAGGCCGCGCGCCAGCTTGCCTACGTCATGGGCGTGGAACTGCTGCGCTTTGACATGAGCGAATACATGGAGCGCCACGCCGTCAGTCGCCTCATTGGCGCGCCACCGGGCTACGTGGGCTTTGACCAGGGCGGCCTGCTCACCGAGGCCATCACCAAAAAACCGCACTGCGTGCTGCTGCTCGACGAAATCGAAAAAGCGCACCCGGACATCTTCAACGTGCTGCTGCAAGTCATGGATCACGGCACGCTGACCGACAACAACGGGCGCAAGGCCGACTTTCGCAACGTCATCATCATCATGACGACCAACGCGGGCGCCGAAACCATGAACAAGGCGACCATCGGCTTTACCAACGCGCGCGCCGCCGGTGACGAAATGGGCGACATCAAGCGCCTGTTCACGCCCGAATTCCGCAACCGGCTCGACGCCATCGTCAGCTTCAAACCGCTCGACCAGCAAATCATCCTGCGCGTGGTCGACAAATTCCTGCTGCAACTCGAACAGCAACTGGCCGAGAAAAAAGTCGACGTCACCTTCACCGACAAACTGCGCAAACACCTGGCGCAAAAGGGCTTCGATCCGCTCATGGGCGCGCGCCCCATGCAGCGCCTGATCCAGGACACCATCCGCAAGGCGCTGGCCGACGAACTGCTCTTTGGCCGCCTGACCGAAGGCGGCCGCCTGAGCGTCGACCTGGACGCCAGCGACCAGGTCTTGCTCGACATCACGCCCCTGAGCAAAAAAGAGCGGCGCGGCGCGGAACCGGCTGAACCCGAAGAAAAAGTCACCGCCGACTAAAACCCACCCCAGGCGCCGCGCGCGCGTGACCCGATGAGAGGAGGGCAGCAAACACGCGCGCGCCGCCCAATGTGACTGCCACCCGCCGCGCGCCTTGCGCCCTGACCGGCCAGCGGCGCGGCATACTTGGGGCCAGCATCCCGAGAGACAGGCTTGGCCTTCGCACCCGCGCAGCCTGCGTCTTTTCACAACCCGCGCAATTTTCTGGACACATGCACACCTTCCTCTGGCACGACTACGAAACCTTTGGCGTCAACCCGCGCCGCGACCAGCCCGCGCAATTTGCCGGCATCCGCACCGACGCCGACCTCAACGAAACAGGCCAGCCCGCCATCCTGTATTGCCAGCCCGCCACCGACGCGCTGCCCGAACCCGAAGCCTGCCTGCTCACCGGCATCACCCCGCAGCAATGCGCCGCCCAGGGCCTGCCAGAGCACCTGTTCGCCGACAAAATCAACACCCTGCTGGCCGCGCCCGACACCATTGGCGTGGGCTACAACTCCATCCGCTTCGACGACGAAGTCACGCGCCACCTGCTCTGGCGCAACCTGCGCGATGCCTACGCGCGCGAATGGCAAAACGGCTGTGGCCGCTGGGACCTGCTCGACGTCGTGCGCTGCGCTTGGGCGCTGCGGCCCGAAGGCATCGAATGGCCCACGGACGACGCGGGCCAACCCAGCTTCAAACTGGAAAAACTCAGCGCCGCCAACGGCCTGCGCCACGAAAACGCGCACGACGCACTCTCTGACGTGCGCGCCACCATCGCCCTGGCGCGCCTGATCCGCCAGCACAACGCGCGCCTGTTCGACTTCTGCCTGGCCCTGCACAAAAAAGACCGCGTCGCGCAAGAAATCGGCCTGCCCGCCACACTGGCTAGCGCCCGGCCCTTTTTGCACATCAGTGGGCGCTTTCCCGCCAGCCGGGGCTGCCTGGCCGTCATGTGGCCGCTGGCCATGCACCCCGTCAACAAAAACGAACTGCTGGCCTGGGACCTGGCCGCCGACCCCACCGAACTGGCCGACCTCAAACCCGAACAAGTGCGCCAGCGCCTGTTCACACCCGCAGCCGAACTGCCCGAAGGCCTGCAACGCCTGCCCATCAAAGGCGTGCACCTCAACAAATCGCCCATCGTCATCAGCAACCTCAAGACACTGCGCCCGCAAAGAGCCGAACAATGGGGAATCGACCTGGCCGCCTGCGCGCAAAACGCCCAAAAACTGCGCGCCCTGCCCGACCTGAGCGCCCTGTGGCCCGAAGTCTATGCGCGCCCCGCGCCCGCCATGGACACCGACGTGGACCAGGACCTCTACGGCGGCTTCCTGGACAAAGCCGACCGCCGCCGCCTAGACCACTTGCTGCGCCTCTCGCCCGCCGAGCTTGCCCTGGAGCGCACCGGCTTCGACGACGAACGCCTGCCCGAACTGCTGTTCAGATACCGCGCGCGCAACTTCCCCGAAACACTGACGCCCGAAGAAAACGCGCGCTGGCAACAACACCGCAGCGCCCGCCTACTCGAAGGCCAGGGCGGCACGCAAACACTGCCCGCCTGGTTTGACCGCATCGACGCCCTGGCCGAAACCGCCGACGAACGCGGCCAGGCCATCCTGGCGGCGCTGTACGACTGGGGCGAGCAACTGGCGCCATAAGGAGCCTCTGCTTGCGCGCGCTTTCTGAAACCGCGCGCGCCCTCCCACGCCTTCCCGGCGCGCGCCACGACGGCGCTGCCAGAGACACCTTGCACGCCTCGTCCCGCAAAACGCGCCTGCGCGACGTTTGTAACCGGAAAAACAGCCGCCCCAACCCGCAACGCTCCTTTTTTGATAGCAACAAAGCCGCCCTCCACCACCGCAAAGCGTGACAAGCGCGGATGGCAACCCATGCGGTTAGAATGGCACCCAGTCGGAGCGTAGCGCAGCCTGGTAGCGCATCTGCTTTGGGAGCAGAGGGTCGCGAGTTCGAATCCCGCCGCTCCGACCACCTGACACACACCGCCAGCCAGCGCGGCGTGCGGCGCATCAATCGCAACCGTGGGCTGGCAGCACACACACTTGCAGCATCCAACTGCCCGTAGCTCAGCTGGATAGAGCAACGGCCTTCTAAGCCGTAGGTCGGGGGTTCGAACCCCTCCGGGCAGGCCAGGCGCAATCCATCTTTCCTGCCACGTTTCCGATTGGGGATTGGGCCGCTCCGGTGTCATTGCAAGCGTATGTCCCGCTATTGCAACCCCGCAACCCACCTCGTCGTCATTGCGAGGACCGCAGCGATGCGGCATCTTTCATTGGTGCGAAGCCCTGACTGCTCGCACAGCCGCCTGCCTTTCTCTCTCCCTTGAGGGAGAGAGTGCCTCGGCAGGGGAGAGAGAGCAACCGTGTTTGTTGTCAAGCGTTTTCTATCGTAAAGAGTTCTTCTTTCCGCACGGACAGCACGCTGCCTGTGGTATGCCAACGAATTTTTCCAGCACTGCTTCAGTCATTTTTCACAATCCCTTCCTTGCAAAATACGGGTTGGACGCTCTTGGCTCTCTCGCGGAATCATCGCTGTTCCAAGGATGTAACGAACTATCCAGCCTGGCAGATCAAACAGCAGCAATTTAGCCGTTTGGGGCAGTAAGGGGAAGATACAAGGGTGGGTATTTTTCGGCGCGAAGCGTGGACTTATGGATACGATGGATTACCACGGGCCTGCGCCCTCGCAATGACGCGGAACACGCTCCTCGCACGATGATGGGGGCAAGGGATAGGTGTTTGCCCACCTGCGCCGCGTGCCGTTTGAATGGCAGCCGCCCGTTGT
>JAISNB010000175.1 GCA_031276435.1 Burkholderiaceae bacterium
GCCGTTTCTCCCGTTTTGGGCGCCAGTTGGTGCGTGTGCGCGCTCTGGGCGGGAATCCACTGGACGACCAGCGAGCCGACGATCATTCCCACAAGCGCCATGGCCAAACCGGCCAATTGCCCGGGAATCCATTCGCCCCAGTTGCTGACTTCAGGAAAAAACACCACCCAGGTGCCCACGCCGAGCAGGATGGACAGCGCCGCGCCTTGCGTGGTTGCCCGTTTCCAGAACAGTCCCATGACCAGCGGCACGAACGCGCAAACCAGAGTGACCTGGTAGGCTGAGGCCACCAGTTCATACACCGAGGTGCCGCGCATGGCGATGGCGTAGACCAGGACGGCGAAGGTAAATACCAGAATGGTCACGCGCATGGCCGTCAGCGATTGTTTGTCGCTCATGGACGGGTACAGATTGCGCAGGATGTTTTCCACGAAACTGGTGGATGGCGCCAGCAGTGTGGCCGATGAGGTGCTTTTGATGGCCGACAGCAGCGCGCCAAAGAACAGAATCTGCATGGCCAGCGGCATGTGGCCCATGATGAAGGCGGGCAGGATTTTCTGGTAATCGTTGGCGGCCATTTCCAGCACCTGGTCGCCCATGACGACCATGGCCGCGGTGACGATGAACATGGGCACGAAGGCAAATACAAGGTAGGCGCTGCCGCCGATGATGGCGCCGTTTTGCGCGGTTTTGGCGTCCTTGGCCGACATGACGCGCTGGAATACGTCCTGCTGCGGGATGCTGCCGAGCATCATGGTCAGGCCAGCGGCCACGAAGGCGGCGATGTCCCTGAAGTTGGGCGGCGGCAAAAACTGGAACAGGTTGCGGCTGCGCGCCGCATCGATGACCACGCCAGCGCCGCCCGCCAGGTCGGCGGCGAAGAAGGCGATTGCCAGCAGCCCGGCCACCAGTACGAGCATCTGGATGAAGTCGGTCCAGGCCACGGCCAGGAAGCCGCCGACCACCACGTACACCAGCACCGCGATGGTGCCGACGACCATGCCTGTGACCTCCGAGATGGCACCGCCCGACAGCACGCTGAACACCAGCCCGAGCGCGGTAATTTGCGCGCCCACCCAGCCCAGGTAGCTCAGGATGATGGCGACTGAGCAGAACACTTCCACACCCTTGCCGTAACGCTGGCGGTAGTAGTCGCCAATGGTCAGCAGGTTCATGCGGTACAGGCGTGCCGCGAAGAAGGCGCCCACCAGAATCAGGCAGATGCCCGATCCGAACGGCTCTTCCACCACGGCGTGCAAGCCGCCTTGCAAAAAGGTGGAAGGCGCGCCCATGACGGTTTCGGCGCCAAACCAGGTGGCAAAGGTGGTGGTGATGATCATGTACAGCGGCAGGTTGCGCCCGGCCAGCGCAAAGTCCGATGTGGTTCTGATCCGCCTGCCCACCCAGACGCCCAGGGCCAGGGTTGCGATCAGGTAAGCCAACACGAAAAACAGAAGTGTCAGGTTCACGGTTTTATCCCCAGAGGAAGCGGATGCGAATGACCAGTTGCATGGCGAGCATGCCCAATGCAAAACCCATGCCACCGTACAGGCACATCTGGATCAGGCGATTGGTCTGGCGTTGCTCGCGCGCCAGCTCCTGCAACTCGCGCCGCAAATCATCCTGCGGCTTTTGCCGCAGGTAGCCGTGCAGCAGCCGGGGCAGATCGGGCAGCATCTGGGCGTAATAAGGCGCCTGGTCTTTCAGCGCGCGCCAGAACCGCTTGAGGCCCACTTGCTCGTGCATCCAGCCCTCCAGAAACGGCTTGGCCGTGTTCCACAGGTCCAGATCGGGGTCAAGCTGGCGCCCCAGTCCTTCCACGTTGAGCAGTGTTTTCTGGAGCAAGACCAATTGCGGCTGGATCACCACGTGAAAGCGCCGCGAGGTCTGGAACAGCCGCATCAGCACCATGCCCAGGGAGATTTCCTTGAGTGGCCGGTCAAAGTACGGCTCGCACACCGAGCGGATGGCCGCTTCCAGTTCGTCCACGCGCGTATTGGGCGGCACCCAGCCGCTTTCCACGTGCAATTGGGCCACGCGCTTGTAGTCGCGCCGGAAGAAGGCCGTGAAGTTCTGCGCCAGATATTCCTTGTCGAACTCGGTCAGCGTGCCCACGATGCCGAAGTCCAGCAAGATGTAGCGCCCGAAAGTTTCAGGCTCCACACTGACCATGATGTTGCCCGGATGCATGTCGGCGTGAAAGAATCCGTCGCGAAACACCTGCGTGAAAAATGTGGTCACGCCATCGCGGGCCAGTTTCTGGATGTCGATGCCCGCGGCGCGCAACTCGCCCGTGCGGCTGATGGGAATGCCGCGCATGCGCTCCATCACCATGACGTCGGAGCGGCACAAGTCCCAGAACACTTCGGGGATGAGCACCAGATCCAGATTGGCCATGTTGCGCCGCAGTTGCGCGGCGTTGGCGGCCTCGCGCACCAGGTCCAGCTCGTCGTGCAGGTATTTGTCGAATTCGGCGGCCACCTCGCGCGGCTTGAGCCGCTTGCCGTCGGCTGAAAAGCGTTCGATCCAGCCCGCCATCATGCGAATGAGGTCCAGGTCCTGGTCGATGATCTTGAGCATGCCCGGCCTGAGCACCTTGACGGCCACCGCGCGCTCGCGGCCCGGAACGCCATCGCGCAAGGTGGCGAAATGCACCTGCGCAATCGACGCGCTGGCCACAGGCTCGCGCTCGAAATGCGTGAACAGTTCGGTGACCGGTTTCTTGAAGGCGCGCTCGATGGCGGCCACCGCCACATCAGCCGGAAACGGCGGCACGCGGTCTTGCAGCAGCGCCAGTTCGTCGGCCAGATCGGACGGCAGCAGATCGCGCCGCGTGGACAGCACCTGCCCGAATTTCACGAAGATGGGGCCGAGCCGCTCCAGCGCCTCGCGCAGGCGCTGGCCGCGCGGCGCCGACAAATCGCGCCCCAGGCTGGCTACGCGCGCCAGAACGCTCAGCCAGGGCTTTTGAAAGCTGATGAGCGCCAGCTCGTCCAGCCCGTAACGCAGCGACACCCAGACAATGGTGAGGGCGCGGCCAAAGCGCATCACAAACCGGCCTTGTCTGGCGCATCGGCGGCAGCGCCCGCGTCACCACTGCCGCTGGCCACTGGCGCGCTTTTGCCCCTGGGGCTGGCCGCCTTGTCGATGAAAGCGCGCAGCGCGTCGTTGGCTGCGCGCGCCGCACGCGACAGGGCATGCGCGGGCGCGTCGCCCAAAAGGCGCGCCAAGTCCTCTTCCGCGTCCCAGCGCACGTTGTCGATCAGCCAGTTGATCTCGGCGGCAAATTGCACATCGCCTTCGATCCGCACCGATGGCTTGGCGCCGCTGAGCATTTCCCGGGCCAGATCGACCAGCCCTGTTTGCGTTACGGTTAGCAGCAAATCGGCCCGGGCCTCTGGCGCCAGTTCGGTCAAACCCGCGGGCGTGGCGGCCAGTTGCAGCGCCAAGCCGCGCCACTGAAAGCGCACCACGCGGCCCGCTTGGCGCGCCAGCCGCGCCTGCGCCTCAGGCTCTTGCATCAGCACGTGGTTGAGCAACAGCGCCAGACGGCGCTGCGTTTCATGCACCAGCCATTGGGGCGGTCGCATGCGTTTGGCCAGCTTGTCCAGCCACTCGGTGGCCAGGGAAAAAGGGGTTGATGTCGTCATGGCCCCAGATTATTCCCGCAAATGGTTCAGAAAAGAACCACGGCCAGCCAAAAAACGGCGGCCCGCTCAATGGCTTTTTTGGGGGCGCGGTTTTTCAGCCACACTGGATGCCCACGTGCAAGGCCACAATGCCTCCGGTCAGGTTGAGGTAGTCCACATGGCCGAAGCCGTTGCGCTTCATGAGCGCCTTGAGTTCTTCCTGATCCGGATGCATGCGAATGGACTCGGCCAGGTAGCGGTAGCTGGCAGAGTCGCCCGCAATCCATTTGCCAAGCCGGGGCAGGACGTTGAACGAGTACAGGTCGTAGAGTTTTTCCAGCGGCCTGGCGACGCGGGAAAACTCCAGCACCATGAGCTTGCCGCCTTTTCTGAGCACGCGCGCCATCTCGCGCAGCGCCGTGTCCTTGTGCGTCATGTTGCGCAGCCCGAAGGCCACACTGACCAGATCGAAATGCCCGTCGACAAACGGCAGTTGCTCGGCGTCGCACACCACGGTGGGCAAACCAAGGCCCGCGTCAATCAGGCGGTCGCGCCCGACCTTGAGCATGGACTCGTTGATGTCGGTGTGCACCACTTGGCCGGCGCTGCCCACTTTTTTGGCAAAGGCCAGCGCCAGATCGCCCGTGCCGCCCGCAATGTCCAGCACGCGCTGGCCAGGCTGCGCGTGCGCCGCCTGGACGGTGTAGAACTTCCACAGCCGGTGCAGGCCGCCAGACATCAAATCGTTCATCAAGTCGTAGCGCACGGCAACCGAATCGAA
>JAISNB010000216.1 GCA_031276435.1 Burkholderiaceae bacterium
ACAACACCGACACCAACGGTTTTGACTATAAACGATACCCGAATCCTCCAGTTGTCGGCACTGAAGGTACTAAAGGCAAGATTGCCAAAATAGTCCTCAATGCCATCCGGCCTGGCGGCTTTGCTGTGCGCCATGACCTTGCTCGGGTTTCGCAACCAGCGCGCTTGAACGGCCCGTTGTTTGGCGTGAGGTCAGACTGATAAAGCGATGTGGCAATCCACTGTTTTCATGTGCGACGCTGGAGTTACAAGAGCATGACTTTACTTGCTACGGCATGACCTCGGTCACCATCTGGCGCAGCGCGTCTGCCTGCAAGACCAGAAGGCGTGTGCGGCAGTTGCTTACGTAACCTTTGCGCTCCCATTTCGAGAGCAGGCGGCTGACGGTTTCGGCGCGGATGCCCAGTTTGGTGGCCACTTGTGACCAGCGCAGGGGCAGCTGCACTTCGCCCGCGTCCAGTGCGTCGCCAAAGCGCAGGATGTATTCGGCCAAGCGTTGCTCGGCGGTGCTGGAGGTGAGCCAGTCAATTTGCTCGGTGTGGTGTTGCACGAGGCGCGCGCCTTGCTCGATGACGCGCAGGGCCACCCGGGGTTCGGTCAAGCACAGCGTGCGCAGGGGTTCATGGCCGATGAGTACGCCTTCGCCCGCGGCGCTGGCGCGCACGGTGTGCCAGTGACGTTGTGGCTGGACAAAGAGCGACTGGATGGCTACAAACGCGCCGGATCGGGCGTGACCGAATACTTTTTCTTCGCCCGCCGCGGTGTAGCGCAGGCCTTGCGCCTCGCCACTGCCGATCAGCAAGCATTCGCGGCAAGGCTGGCCTTGCACGAAGATTTCCTGTCCGATGGCAAAGCGCAGCCAGCACGAGCGCGTGGCCAGCGCCCGCAAATTGAGGTCTTGAACCTCGCCAAACCATGGATGCGCCCTGAGCGCGGATGCAATGCGATCAGAAAGCATGGGTGTCTCTTGACTTGACAAATGTCATTTTCAGAATGCGCGTTCGCCCGAATAATCAAATACGACTCATTCTTGTTTGACAATTGTAGGAGATCGCGGCGTTACTGAAAGCCCGGCCCGGCCACCTTTTGCGCCGCAATCCAAGCCAGCCATGCGGCCAGCGGCGCGGCACAGCAGGGCGGGGCCTTTCAAGGACGCTCACATTCACCATGCACAGCCGTACCCGATTTATTTACCATGCCCTGGCCGCCGCGGCGGCCACTGCCTGCGTTGCGGCGCAGGCCCAAACCACTCCAGCCGAGGCCGCAGCGCCCGCCGTGGTGCAGACGCTGGAGTCTGTGACAGTGCGCGCGCAAAGCGACGAGCCGAACTGGCAGAAGCTGCGCCAGGACGAATCGCGCGTGCGTCCCATGGGCAGTGAGCCTGAAACGGTGACGCTGGAGACCACGGCGGCGCAGCATACGTCGGTGGTCACGCACGACGAGCTGAACATGATCAACGCCATGAATACGCTGGACGTCATGGAGCGCGTGCCGGGTGTGACGGTGACGCGCACGGGGGCGCTGGACGGCGTGATCGTGCTGCGCGGGATGAGCAGCAGCGGATTTCGGGTGCCGATGTTCATCAACGGTGACCGTTTTCGCGGACGGCCGAGTTTCCAGTTCATGATGATCAGCCCCGCGGAATTGGAGCGCGTGGAGGTGATTCGCGGGCCAGCGTCAATCCGCTATGGCAGTGACGGGCTGTCTGGGCTGGTGAATTTCGTCACGCGCAAGCCCAAGGGCACACTGGGAGAGCGGTTTGCGCTTCAGGGGGGTGATGCGGCACTGAACTGGCGCTCCAACGGCAGCGGCCTGCAAGGCGACGCGAGTCTTGAAGCGGCTGGCGCCAACAAGGATTTTCGCGCCTATGTGACGGCGCGCCACGCCGACGCATACGACGCGCCGGGCGGTGAAATTCTCAACAGCCACTACCGCACGGTTGGTGTTGGTTTTGCCACGGGTTACATGCCCAACGCGCGCGAGCGTTACGAGTTGAGTTATCGCTACGGCAGCATTCGTGACGGCACCTCCAACGGCAGCACCACTGAAAACAATACGAGTCGGCGTGTGCCACTGACGATTCATCAGGCGCGCCTGGGTTACGAGGGCACGTTTGACGGCGGGCCGTTCAGCCGCATCGACGCCAGCGTGTACGCCAACGCGTTCGAATCGATGCTCGAAACGCTGACGCTGAGCAACAACGGCAACAATTTACGCCGCACGGTCAACAACGTGCGCGGTCCGAACATTGTGGGCGGTCACATCACGCTTGAAACGTCCCAGACGCCCTACGGATTGCGCTGGAGCCTGGGCGCCGATTTCGCGCACGACCACTGGCTGGGCACCAAGCAGCGCGTGGAGAGCGCCAACCACGCCACGGGCGCCTATACGGATACGGGTTTTGAGCGCAATGGGCGCGAGTTGACGCAATCCAACATCGGCCTGTTCGCGCTGGCTGACTGGCAAGTGCAAAAGGGCTGGAATCTCACGGCAGGCGGGCGCTTTGATTTCTACAACACCGACACCGAGGTCGCGTTTCTGGGCAGCGAGGATTTGCGCCCGCTGTTCGAGGCGGCGCGCAACAGCAAGACGCGCGCGTGGACAGGCAGCATTGGCACGTCGTACTTTGTCAGCGACACGGTGGAACTGACGGCCAGCTACGGGTCGGGCTTTCACATGCCGTGGCACAGCCAGATGTTCAGCTCGGGCTGGAACGGCGAGAGCTACACCCTGCCCAATCCGCAACTCAAGCCAGAGTATTCCAGTACGGCTGAAGCGGGCGCGCGCCTGCATCTGCCGCGCGCGTTTGTCGACATCGCGCTGTACGACTCGCGCTACCGCAACTTCATGAGCACCGCGCAAACCACTTATCTGGGACTGCCAGCCACGCAAACGCAAAACATTGGCAAGGCGCGCATTTACGGCATGGATTTGTCGGCCAAGTGGCAAGTGACCGAGCGCGTCAACCTGCATGGCAATCTGGCCTATACGCACGGCACCGACCGCAGTGCCAACAAGCCGATTGCCGGTCTGGCGCCGTGGAGCGGCAAACTGGGCGCGCAATACGTGGGTGGCAACAACGCCTGGTCGGTGACGAGCGAAGTGCAATTCGCCCAAGGCAAGAAGCGCTGGAATTCTGCTACCGAATACCGCACGGGCGGCTATGGCGTGGTCAACGTGTTCGCGCAATTGCAACTCGACCGGCTGGGCTGGACACTGACCCAGAACGCGCAGGCCGTCATTGGCGTGACCAATCTGTTCGACAAGGAATACCGCTCGGCCAGCACCGGCTCGGTGATGAGCCAACCCATGTCGAACCTCAATCCGCTGGTCTCTCCGGGGCGCAGTTTCAACGTCACGCTGCGCAGCACATTTTGAGGCCCGCAACCATCATGCTGTTGCCACATTTTCGCCACGCAACGGGCCGCCGCATGCGGCGGCTGGCGCCCGCGCTTTGCTGCTGGCTGCTGCTGCTACTCGGTAGCGGCGCGGCAGCGCAGGCGCAGAACAGAGAGCCTGCGACTTTCAAGGACATGCTCGGCGAGCGTGTGCGCCTGGCCCAACCCGCGCGCCAATCGGTCACGCTGCCCATGCCAGCGGGATCGCTTTTGATCGCGCTGGCGGGCAGCACCGACAAACTGGCTGGCATGCACCCCGACGCGCACGCTTACATGCAAGACGGGCTGCTGGGACGCATGTTTCCGGGCGCGCCAGCGCGCATTCGCGCTGACGTCACGCGCGGCGGTTTCGCGCCCAATGTGGAAACCCTGCTGCAAATGCAACCCGATCTGATCTGGCAATGGGGCCACATGGGCGATGACCTGATTGCGCCGTTGCGCAATGCCGGACTGCCGGTGGCCGCGCTGCTTTATGGCAACGAGACGCGCACGCGCGAGTGGATCGGGCTGATGGGCGCCTCGCTTGGCCAGTCTGAACGCGCCCAGGCACATCTGGCCTGGCGGCGCGACGTGGAACAGCGCATTCGCGCCGTGACCGCCAGGCTGTCCGAGCACGAGCGCCCGCGCGTGATGCTGCTGTCGCGCTACCGTCCGGAGATGCGCGCGGCCAGCAGCGCCAGCAATTTCCAGTTCGATGTGGAACTGGCGGGCGGGCGCAATGTGGCCGCCAGCGTGGGCAACGCCAATGCCGTGAACATCGAGCAAATCATGGCCTGGAATCCGCAAGTGATCCTGCTCAACAACTTCGAGCCGGGCCTGTCGCCACAAAGCCTTTACGATGATCCGCTGTTTGCTGGCATCGACGCCGTGCGCAACCAGCGCGTATACCGCATTCCGGCGGGCGGCTACCGATGGGATCCGCCGGGGCAGGAGTCGCCGCTGTACTGGCAGTGGCTGAGCATGGTGTTGCATCCGCAACGCTTCGATTGGCCGATGCGGCAATTGATTCGTGACAGCTATCGCGCCCTCTATGGCTATGAGGCCACCGAGGCCGATCTGGATTTTGTGCTGCACACGCAACTCAACGCCAGGGCGCAAGGTTATGCGCGCTTCTTGCGCGCGAACGCGGAGCGCGCGCGCCCATGAAAGATGCCGCCGTTCAAATAATGCCGCGCTTTTTGCGCGTGCGGCTTGGCGCCATGGTCGCGCCAGCGGCGCCAGCAACGCATGCCGGAACCGGCCCGCGCCGCTGGGTGTGGGTGGCACTGACGGCGCTGCTGCTGCTTAGCCTGCTCTGGGCGCTCGGCATGGGGCGCTTCGGGCTGCGCCCCAGCGCGGTGGCCGCCATTTTGCTGAGTGGCTGGCTGCCCCTGTCCGGCCTGGACTGGGATGCGCTGCTGGCCGGTCTGCCTGGCGGACTGGACGCCGCGCAGCGCGTGATCTGGCAAGTGCGCATGCCGCGCCTTTTGCTGGCGTGCCTGGCGGGTACCAGTCTGGCCATTTGCGGCGCTGCCCTGCAAGGTGCGTTCCGCAACGTTCTGGTGGGGCCACAGGTGTTGGGTATTTCGTCGGGCGCGGCACTGGGCGGCTGTCTGGCCATCTTGCTGTTTACCTCACTGCCCGCCATCATGGGCGGCGCATTCATCGGCGGCCTTGTGGCCGTGACGGCGGTGTACTTGCTGGCGCGCACGCAAGGCCAGACCACCATGCTGATGCTGGTGCTGGCCGGGGTGGTGACAAGTGCGTTTTTCGCCGCGTTGATTTCACTGGTCACCTACTTTGCCGATCCCAACGACACGCTGCCAGCCATTGTGTTTTGGCTCATGGGCAGTTTTGCCACGGCCTCCTACGCCAAGCTGGGCGCAGTGCTGCTGCCCATGGCGTTGGGCATGGCGCTGCTGCTGGCGCTGCGTTTTCGCATCAACGTGCTGTCGCTTGGCGACGAGGCCGCGCATGCCGCCGGTCTGGCCGTGGAGCCTTTGCGCTGGGCCATCCTGGCCTGCGTGACGCTGGTGGTGTCATCCAGCGTGGCGGTTTCGGGCACGGTGGGTTGGGTGGGGCTGGTTGTGCCGCACTTCGCGCGCATGGTGGTCGGTCCGGATCACCGTGTGCTGCTGCCCGCGTCGGCCTTGATGGGCGGCGTTTTCATGGTGGTAGTCGACACGCTGGCGCGCACGCTGACCAGTGCCGAAATTCCACTCGGCGTGATTACCGCGTTGGTGGGCGCGCCCGTGTTTGCTTGGCTGCTGCGGCGCACGCAGGCACGGGAGTGGCGCCATGATTGAAGTCAGGCAACTGACGGTGCGCGCGGGCGGCCATGGACGGCTTCTGGCCAGCGACGTGGATTTTCACTTGCGGCGCGGCGACGTAATGGCCGTGCTCGGCCCCAACGGGCGCGGCAAAACCACGCTGTTGCGCACCTTGCTGGGCTTGCAAAGCGCAGCGGCTGGGCAGGTGCGGCTGGATGGGCCAGCGGCCTACGTGCCGCAACGCACGGGCAGCGTGTTCTCGTATCCGGTGCTGAGCATGGTGACCATGGGCCGCGCGCGCCATTTGCGCTGGTGGCAAAGCCCGCGTCCGATGGACTTCACGCACGCGCGCCATTGCCTGCAACTGGTGGGCCTGCCGGACAAGGCCCAGAGCAGCTTCAACGCGCTCAGCGGTGGCGAGCAGCAACTGGTACACATTGCCAGCGCGCTGGCCAGCGAGAGTCCGATTCTGGTGCTCGATGAACCCATGTCCGCGCTGGATCTGGCCAACCAGAGCCGGGTGCTGGCCATTTTGCGGCGGCTGGCACAACAGGGCCTGACCATTGTTTTTTCCACGCACAACCCGCAACACGCGCTGCACGTTGCCAGCCACACATTGCTGATGGCACCCGCCTCTTGCCAGGCCGGGTGCACGAGCGACATGTGCAGCCCGGAGCGCTTGCGGCAGGTGTATCAAATTTCCGTCACGCTGGCCTCGGCGCAAAGCCACGATGGGCGCCAGGTGACGGGTGTCGTTCCCATCTACGAATGAGGTATTCCACAACATGTGTTCATCCCATTGCCAGGACATCGTGTACCTGAACGCGCGCGGCTTTGAAGGCCCGCCGTCGCTCACGCGCGGGGCTGCGCCACGCGCGCGCAACCAGTACCTGTACGAGCCGCAGGCGCTCGAGGCACAAACGCTCGGCTCCGCGCGCGCGCTGCTGATTCATGCGCACATTGACCAGCGGCAGCTGACGGCGCACCGCGCTGCCTTGGAAGACTGGCTGCTCGGCGGCGGCACACTGGTGTTCAACGGTCACGTGGCCTATCCGTTTTTGCGCTGGTTGCAGCCATTTGTCCCGCAAACACATCCGGGGCTGGACGGACTGCGCATCGAGCGCGCCGCCGACCACCCCATCTTCGAAGGCGTGCAGGCCGAAACCCTGACCTTCCGACGCGGCGTAGCGGGCTTTTACTCGCGCGGCAGCAACCCGCCGCCCGCCGAAGGCGCGCGCGTGCTCAACACCGTGGGGCCAAACCGCATGCCCGTGGACTGGGTGCTGGGGCTGCCCGGCGGAGGCCGGATGCTGGTGCATTCTGGCAACGACATCTGGAGCTTCACGCACGACAGCGCCGCGCGGCTGCTGCCGCAATTGCTGGACTGGATCGATTCCAAGGAGGTTTGAACATGACTGAGCTGGCCAAAATCGCGGCGCTGGACGCCGGAACCTATTTCCACCACCGCTCGCTGAACACGCCCGAATTCGCGCCGCACTTTCACCGCACGGTGTACTTGCCGGAACTGACGCAGCAGGCCATTGACGATTGCGATGTACTCATCGTCTCGTGCTCATCGCCGCCGTTGTTGCTGCAAGCGCAGCGCGATCTGTTCGCCCACTGGTTATCCAGCGGACGCACCCTGGTGGCCATGGGCGCCAACCAGACGGAAACCTGGCTCGATGGCGTGGAATGGATCGAATCGCCCGTCAATTTCTGGTGGTGGAAAGAGCCGGGGGCGGACTCGGGCTTGCGCCTGGTCGCACCCGGGCATCCGCTGTTCAAGCACATCTCGCTGGCCGATGCCACCTGGCACCAGCACGGCAGCTACCGCGTGCCGTTGGGCGCGCAGTCGCTGATCGACAAACTCGGCTACGGATCGGTGCTGTACGAAGACACGGCGCACTGGCCCGGTCGGCTGATTGTCTCGGCGCTCGACCCCATGTATCACCACGGCAGCCATTTCATGCCAGCGGCCACACGTTTCTTGCGCGGCCTTCTGCCCTGGCTGCGCGAACCTTGGCGCTCCACCCCGTGCGTCGATCCGGCAGCCGTGACCACACCCGCCGCGTCTGCCTGAGCGGCGCGGCGCATTGATTTGTTTCGGGCGCATGGCGCGCGTTGCCTGCGCGCGACGCGCATGGCTTGTGCCTTGCTTCGCACATTCCAAAACAAAACAAGGCCTCAATGCGGGCGACTGATCCAGTCGCCCGCGCAATCCCGCACCGTCGTCTGTCCCCCGCAAATTCTGCTACGCTGGCTGCCCTGGTTGCAACTTGTACGCAGCCAGGGTCATCCCCTTTTTCACACCCAAAGAAACACCGCCATGAAGCTTTACTACGCACCGGGCGCATGCTCACTGTCGCCGCACATCGTTCTGGAAGAATCGGGCCTGTCCTACGAGGCCATTGCCGTCGCGCTGCCCGAACACCGCCTGGCCGACGGCACGGACTACCGCCAGATCAACCCGCTGGGCTACGTGCCGTATCTGGTGCTCGACGACGGCACCGGCCTGCGCGAGGGCGCAGCCATCGTGCAATACATTGCCGACCAGGTGCCCGCCAAAAAACTGGCGCCGCCCAATGGCACGCTGGCGCGCTACCAGGTGCAAGGCTGGCTCAACTTCATCGCCACGGAACTGCACAAAACCGCCAGCCCGCTGTTCAAGCCGGACACGCCCGAGGGCATCCAAACCGCCACGCGCCAGGCGCTGCAGGCGCGCCTGACGTGGGTCAACGCGCAACTGCAAGGGCGCAACTACCTAATGGGCGAGGACTTCAGCGTGCCCGACGCCTACCTGTTTGTGGTCACCAACTGGACCAAAATAGGCATCGATCTGGCACCGTTGACCCATTTGACGGCTTTCCGCGCGCGCATGGCGGCTCGCCCAGCGGTACAGGCGGCCATGAAGGCCGAGGGACTGATCGGCTGAATCTGTTACCATTGCGCCGTGTTGTTTTTTCGCATTTGAGGCCCGCGCATGCGGGCCTTTTTTTGTGCCGCCTTTTTTGCACGCCCAGTTGCAACGCTATGCCGAGCGCTGGGCGCGCTACCAGCAGCGCGCGCGATGTGGCCGAGGCGCAAGAGATGCGCGCGCGTGCGCCCCTTGTTTGCGCGTCATTGCGAGGAGCGAGGCGACACGTGGCAATCCACTGTTTCCATGCGCAGCACTTGGGTTGCAAGGCCATGACTTTGCTTGCTACGGCATGACCTCGGTCACCATTTGGCGCAGCGCGTCTGCCTGCAAGACCAGAAGGCGCGTGCGGCAGTTGCTTGCGTGCGTGGGTGAATCCATCATCCCGCCGATCTTGCCCCATCGCAAAGCCGCAAAGCGCGAACCCGGCGCTTGACACCAACCAAATAGACAGTACACTGCATATCAGCTACGGAGATTTATCCAGTGTTTGAACTGAAAGACCTGCCCAGCTACGACACCCTTGAGGCGTTTGGCGCGACTTATGGCAACCCTGATGTCAGCGGCCTGCAAACCTGGCTGATCTGGGCGGCGGCCACCAACGAGATGCTTTCGGCCTTCGAGGCGAATCTGGCGCGCGCCTGCGGCTTGTCGCAAACCCAGTTTTTCGTGCTGCTGCTGCTCAAGCGCAATCCGGACGGCCTGGGCGTAGGGGCGCTGGCCAACGGGGTGGCCGTGACTTCGCAGACCATGACGCGCACCATCGACCGCATGGAAGGCGCTGGCTTTTGCCGCCGCGACGCCGATCCGCAAGACAGGCGCGCATGGCTGGTGCGGCTGACGCCCGCGGGCGACGCAATATTGGGCAAGGCGCTGCCAAGCCACTATGCCTGGGTCGCAAAGCTGATGCGCTGTTTTGATGCCGATGAACGGCGCATGCTCAATCGGTTGATGCTCAAGCTCAACCAATCGGGCGTGTTGCCGCAAAACAGCGAGCAGGGTTGAGCCTCTTTTTTTTACCGAAATATGTAGCTCACTGTCTATCAGCAAGTATTTGTTTCAAGGAGCGCAAGAATGGAATCCACGCACTGCCCGTCGCTGGCCTTGAGGACCTTGCTCGTTGTGTGCGCGCTGGCTGTGGTGTCGCTGCTGTACCTGCCGCTGCCGATTCTGCCGCAGTTGGCGCGGGCGTATGGCATGGGCGCGACGGCCGCCGCGGGCGTGGTCAGCGCCTTCGGCTTCGCCTATGCGCTGGGCTTTCTCATATTCGGGCCGCTGTCGGATCGGTTGGGACGTCGCAAAGTGATGGTGTGGGGTTTGTCGGCCCTGGCCCTGGTCACCGCGCTGTTGGCGCTCGTCGAATTGCCAGCGTCCTGGCTGCTGGCCGGACGCGCGCTGCAGGGTTTGGCGGCTGCGTCTTTTCCGCCGGTGGCCATCGCCTACCTTGCCGAACGGGGCAGCGCGCGCCAGCGGGTGTGGAGTGTGGCGTGGATGAGCACCGCCTTTTTGTCTGCCGGGTTGCTTGGGCAAATCTACGGTGGCGAAGTGGCTGGCCGCAGGGGCCTGGGCGCGGCGCTGCTGCCGCTGTGCGCCATTTACGCCGCGACCGCATGGCGTTTGCTGGCAACGCCTGCCGAGTCGCCGCCACTGCGCTCTGGCGTGCCATCGCCGCTGGCGGGTTACCGGGCCATCGGGCAACTGCTGTCCAACCCGAAGCTGCGCCGCGTCTATGGCCCGGCCTTGCTGCTGCTGATGTGCTTTGTCGCTTTCTACATGGGCGTGGACATGCATCTTGGGCAGGCGCTGCGCGCGCGGGGCATGACGCCTCTGGCCGTGCGCGCGTTGGCGCTGCCCGCCTTTCTCGCCCCGCTTGCCGTGGCTGCGGTGATGCCGCGCTGGGGCACCGAGCGCGTGGTCATGGCAGGCTTGTTTGTGGCGACGGCAGGCTTGGCGCTGGGCGCCCTGGCGGCGGGCGGCGCGCATGTGCATGGGCTGCTGGCGGCCAGTGTGGTGTTTGTGGCGGGCATCGGTATCAGCGTGCCGGGCTTGATTGCCCGCGTCGCCAGCGTGGCGGATGCGCCCGTGCGCGGTCTTGCGGTGGCGTTCTACACCTTCGTGCTGTTCGTGGGCGCCAGCCTGGGGCCGTGGCTGGCGCAGCAGAGCGCGCGCCTGTCCATGCAAAGCGCGTTGCTCGTGCTGGCCGCGCTGCAAGGCGGCGCGGCGCTGTATGCGGCCAGCGGACGCAAAGACCAGCGGCCAGCCGTTGCGGATTCATGAAGAACACGCCCATGCCATCCGGATATCCAGCATGAAAACCATCCAACCTGCCGCCGCCATTGCCTGGCTCGCGGTTGCCGTCATGGCGACGGCATCGCCCGCGGCTGTCGCCCAAAACCCATCCCAGAAGCCAATCCGCATGAACACTGCAAATATCCCCGCTTTCGTTTCCCGATGGATCGCGACCACGCACAGGGAAGTCAGCCGCCGCACGGTCAGCGTGGACGGCGAAAGTGCCGAACTCACCCGCTACGAGCGCCGCGACGGTCGCAACGCCGCTTTGGAAGGCGAACATTTCAGCACCGTGATGGCCGCTGATGGAACGCTCAAGGGCTTTGCCAACATCGCGCTCGACCTTGTGGGCAAGCCGCTGCCAAGCCGCGAGCGCACCGAGCAAATCGCGCGCGCTTTCCTGCAAGAAAACGCGCCCGACCTGTTGCCCAAGATGGAGATTCACTGGATCGAACCCCACGATGAACCCATCAAGCTCAGCAGCGGCAGCGACAGCAAAACCGTCACGCTCACCGGCATGAAGCTCAAGGCGCGCAACCTGGCCGATGGCCGCTGGTTCTGGGTCATTGTCGGCAGCGACGAAAAGCCCATGGTGTTCGAGCGCGACATCGTGTGGATCAGCTTTCCGGGCCACCGCAAAACCGAAAAGTGGCTGCACGACGGTTGGCTCAAGAAGCAGGCCAAAGCCGCCGCTGGCGGCAAAAAGTAACAACGCGCTCTGGC
>JAISNB010000050.1 GCA_031276435.1 Burkholderiaceae bacterium
TGCTCTTCTAGAAGGAGCGCGCAAGGCAAGCGGCAGCACAGGCGCGCGCTGCAGCGCCTGTCTTTCGCAATGGTGTCAACAGGAGCGCCTTACCCCCGCCCTGTCATTTTCTCGGGCACGACCCACTGGTCGAATTGCTCGGCCGTCAAATGGCCCGATGCAATGGCCGCTTCGCGCAGGCTGAGGCCTTCCTTGTGCGCTTTTTTGGCGATGAAGGCCGCTTTGTCATAGCCGATGTGGGTGTTGAGGGCCGTGACCAGCATCAGCGATCGACTGACCAGTTCGGCAATGCGCGCGCGGTTCGGTTCTATGCCCGCCGCGCAGTGGTCGTTGAAGCTGGTGATGCCGTCGGCCAGCAGGCGCACGCTTTGCAAGAAGTTGTGCGCGATCATGGGGCGGAATACGTTGAGTTCAAAGTTGCCGCTGGCCCCGCCGATGTTGATGGCAACGTCGTTGCCCATGACTTGCGCGGCCAGCATGGTGACGGCTTCGCTTTGCGTGGGGTTGACTTTGCCGGGCATGATGGAAGAGCCTGGCTCGTTTTCGGGGATGCTGATTTCGCCGATGCCGCTGCGCGGGCCGCTGGCAAGCCAGCGCACATCGTTGGCTATTTTGTTCATGCTGGCGGCCAGTGTCTTGAGCGCGCCATGCGCGTGCACAAAAGCGTCGCACGCGGCCATGACCTCGAATTTGCTGGGCGCGGTTGCAAAGGGCAAGCCGGTCAGGCGCGCCAGTTCGGCGGCCACCGCTTCGGCGTAGCCCTCCGGGGCGTTCAATCCGGTGCCTACGGCGGTTCCGCCCAAGGCCAGTTCACACAGGTGCGGCAGTGCCGCGCGGATGTGTTTTTCGTTCTGATCGAGTTGCGCGACCCAGCCCGATATTTCCTGCCCCAGTGTCAGCGGCGTGGCGTCTTGCAGGTGGGTGCGGCCAATTTTCACGATGTCCATGAAGTCGCCTGACTTTTTGGCCAGCGTGGCGCGCAGTTTGGCCAGCGAGGGCAGCAATTTGTGCTCGATGGCCTGCACCGCCGCCACGTGCATGGCTGTGGGGAATACGTCGTTGCTCGACTGGCTGCGGTTGACGTCGTCGTTGGGGTGCACCAGTCGCCCCTGGCCGCGCGGGCCGCCCAGCAGTTCGCTGGCGCGGTTGGCAAGCACTTCGTTGACGTTCATGTTGGTTTGCGTGCCCGATCCGGTTTGCCATACCACGAGCGGAAATTCGTCTGCGTGCTGGCCCGCCAGCACTTCGTCAGCCGCCGCGACAATGGCCCCGGTTTTCTTCTCGTCTTGCAGGCCCAGCCGCTGATTGACCACCGCCGATGCGCGTTTGACCAGCGCCAGCGCGTGGATGATTTCGCGCGGCTGGCGCTCGCCCGAGATGTCAAAGTTTTGCAGCGACCGCTGCGTTTGCGCGCCCCACAAGCGCCCGGCGGGTACGTCGATCAAACCGAATGTGTCTTTTTCCTGGCGCTTCGCGTTGCTCATGATGCTGTCCTTTCTGGGGTGGTAAGTTGTGCCGCCCGCGATCATAGAACGATTCCTGTTTTTCCTGATGGCCCGCGCTCGCCCTGGCGCGGCCAAACGCGATAATTGCGGGTGGCCTTGCGTCAAAACCACCACGACAATTGATTGCCATGCATCCCACGCACGCGGCCAGCAGCCAGCCCGCAGCCAACGCGCCATCCCTCGCCCAAGCGCCCATTGGCGTTTTTGACAGCGGCATTGGTGGCCTGAGCGTGTTGCAGGCGCTGCGCACCGCCCTGCCCCATGAGGACTTCGTTTACGTGGCCGACAGCGCCCACGCGCCTTACGGAGAGCGCGACGACGCCTGCATTGCCCGGCGCGCGCAGGCCATTGCGCTGCATTTGCGACAAAACCACCGCGCCAAGGCGCTGGTGGTGGCCTGCAACACGGCCAGCGCCGCCGCCGCGCACACGCTGCGCAAAGCCCATCCCGGCTGGCCCATTGTGGCCATCGAGCCAGCCCTCAAGCCCGCCGCCTTGCGCACCCGCACAGGCCGCGTGGGCGTGCTGGCTACGCGCGGCACGCTGGGCAGCCCCAAATACGCGGCCTTGCGCGCCGCGGTGTTGCAGGCGCACCCGGCGGTCCACTTCAGCGAGCAAGCCTGCGACGGCCTGGCCGCGGCCATCGAGCACTGGGCCAGCAGCGGCGATGGCGATCTGGCGCGCGCGCTGCTGGCGCAATACCTTCGGCAGCTTGGCGCTTTGGGCGACGCTCCTGAAGCCATCGACACGCTGGCGCTGGGCTGCACGCACTATCCGCTGATCGGCCCGCAAATCCAGCGCCGCGTGCCAGTGGGCGTCGCGCTGATCGACGCGGGCGTGCCCGTGGCCCGCCAAACGCAGCGCGTGCTGCACGCCACCGGCCTGCTGCGGGACGCAGCAGATGCCGCCGACGCCGAAAAACGCGCGGGGCAATTGACACTGCTGGCCACTGGCACCGACGCGCGCGCGCTGCAAGCGGCGGCCAACCGCTGGCTGGAGCGCGCCACCGCTGGCAGCGGCGGCGACTGCGGCGTGCAAACCTGTCCTGAACTGGCCTGAAATAACGCGCGCGCAAGGCGCGCTTTTAGTGCAAATGGCGCGGCCTGCGGCCACCGTTGCCACCACGGCCCGACGCGCTGCCGCCCGGATTGCGCGGCATGCGCCCCAAATCCAGCGAACTGGCCAGCGCGGAAAAGCGGTTGAAAAACAGTTTGTCGATTTCGAACACCACGCCGCCCAACTCGGCGCCGTCAAAGTGGCGTTCCATCAAATTGACCACCTCTTCCACCAGCAAATCGCGCTGTGCCTGCATGATGGCCTGTGGCGTGGGGCCGACGAACAGCAGCACGAAGTCATCGCGCGATTCGCGGCCTGCCTCTTCGTCCTCTTCGTCGAACTCAACGTCGTAGAAAGTCACCTCGATGGGCGCGCCCTCTTCCGTCAGGTCGTTCAGGTTCATGCAGAAGTCGTCAAGCTGCTGGCGGAAATCCTCATCGCCGCGCACCGTCCAGCACATCTCAAGCATGTGCTCCTTGGCGTCGAAGCGGATGCCCGGCTCGTCCTCGTACAGACTGGCCGCGCCGTCGGCCAGCGAGCGCGCGCCCGCATACTTCCACAGTGGCTTGAGCGCATCTTGCAAGGCGTCAAAACCCACTTCAGACCGCAGCTTCACGTCGCCATGCACGTGAATCTCGAAAGGCGCTTGCTCATGATTCATGGCGTTTCCTCAAAACTCTCTCTGGTGCCCCGGGCCGGAATCGAACCGGCACGCCCCCTTGCGGGAAAGCGGCGGATTTTAAGTCCGCAGTGTCTACCAGTTTCACCACCGGGGCCGAAGCCCGATTGTCGCAGGCTTGCCGCCCGCAGCCAAACAGCGGCGCAAAGACCATGCACGCGAGGCCCCCAACTGCCTTGCTGCTGCTGGTAAGCGGGTCAAAAGCGATGGGCGTGCAGGCAAGCTGGACGAACGAGACCGCAGTAGGTGGGGTGATGGAGGCGCGATCCGGAGTCGAACCGGACTAGACGGATTTGCAATCCGTTGCATAACCGCTTTGCTATCGCGCCAATGAACTGACAAAAAAAGGAAGCAACAGCTTCCCCCTTCTTTTGGGCTTCTTCGCCGCCTGGCCGTCCGGGGACGACATCAACAGCGAAAACCGGATGCGAAAAACAGGTTCTTGACTTGAAGCAACAAGTCTTTGATTCAAAAGACTTGCGCTTGCCCTGCCCGGCGCATCCCGGCTAAGCGGCTGACTATAGCTTCATTTTTGTCGCCCGTCAACTTTCCGTTTTGGCCCGCACGCACCCCCTGC
The DNA here is from genome assembly GCA_031276435.1 of Burkholderiaceae bacterium. GTDB lineage: Bacteria > Pseudomonadota > Gammaproteobacteria > Burkholderiales > Burkholderiaceae_C > Ottowia. The sequence goes on from JAISNB010000050.1 coordinate 3,817, forward strand.
CCCGCTGGCGGCTCAAGACCCAGGCGCCACCGTCGCCGCAATGTGCGCGAGGATGCCGTAGGCCAGCGCGCCAGCCAGCGTCGGCATGGCAATGCCGCCCCCAAGCAGCCGCCTTGTCGCGGCGCTCATCCCCAGGGCTGCAAAAACCATTGCGGCCCTGACCACCCGGGCATCCGCCGCCGCCAGCGCGTCCCAGAGCGACACGACCAGCAGCGCGGCAATGGCCGCCGGGCCAACGCCAGCCAGCCACCGCTGCAAGGCCGCCGCCCCGGTATGCAGGCGACTGCGGCGGCGCGCGTGCCAAAGCGGAATACAGCGCAGCAAAAAAGTGCCCAGCCCGCACAGCGCAATGATCCAGAACCTCTCGCTCATCGGGCGGCCCGCTGCTTTCCGCACGGCAGCGCCACCTGCCCGAACGCGCCCGCCAAAATGGCCAAAGCCAGCGCGTGGTAGCCTGGCAGCACGCACAGCAGGACTGCAGCCGTGATCGCCGCAACCACAATGGGCCGCCACCAGTGGCGCGGGCCGGATTCCAGCAACAGCGAGAAAAACAAGGCTGGCAAGACAAACGAAAGCCCCTCGCGCACGGCGGCGGGCCAGCCATCCACCTGAGCGACAAACAGCACGCCCACAAAGGTTCCGCCAACCCAGGCCGCGTAAGCGCCAATTTGCAGGCCAAACAGCCAGTGCTCACGCGCGCCTTCGCCCACGGTGTGCATTTTGCTCATGGCGGTGGCAAACACCTCGTCGGTCAAGCCGAACGCCAGACACGGCACGGGCACGGCATGCGGACGCTGGCGCGGCAATTGCGCCGCCATGGCAGGCCCGTAAAGAACATGGCGGGCATTCATCAGCAACACGGTGGGTATGGCAGTCCACAGCCCCGCGCCAGAAGCCAGCAGCGAAACCAGCAGAAACTGACTGGCGCCCGCGTAAACCAGCAGCGAGGCCAGCACGGCCATGCCGGGCGCCAGCCCCGCCTGGACAGCCGCAACGCCAAACGAAAAAGCAATGGGCAGATACCCCAGCACGATGGAAAAACTGGCGCACACCCCGCCCACCAGCGCCTGAACACCCGCCGCGCGCTGCTTCATGGCGCGCTCCCGTGCAGCGTGCCCACGCGCGCCCCACCGTCATCCGCAGCGCCTGCCGCCGCTGGCTGCGCGCGCCGCCCGATCAGCGCGGCGGCATGAAAAATGTCACATTGCATGGCGGTCCGAAAAACTGAAATCAAAACAACCCCGGGCGTGGCGCTTGCCCGCCCCAAAACCCGCGCGCCAAATGCCCGGCGTTTCCGCCGCATGCGCGCCTGATTGCCCAGCGCCCGCGGCAAACGCGCCGCGTACCCAGCGCGAGCGCCATTGTTCCATGTCGCGGCAATGTGTTGCGCGCGCCGGAAAAGGCCGTGTTAGCATGGCGGCGTTTCAACCGGATTCCTCCCCCCTCTTTGCATGCGCAAGATTCGCTTGCTTTTTGTTGTGTACCTGTCGCTTTGCGTGCTGACCGCGGCCTATGGCGCCGCGCTTGCCTTCCCGCATGCCACAGGAACGCGCGCAGCCGCAAGCGCAGAGGCAATGGATTGCCATGCGCGGCAGGCGGCAAGCACCGCCCACGCGCATGCAGCAGGGCAGCAGGCGGCGCAACCCGCGCTGGACGCGGCGGCAGCAGTGGGCCAAGAAGCGGCGCCATCATGCTGCGCGCCGGTCATTGCCTTTTTCGAGCCGCCCGCCCTGCTGGCGCCGCGCGCGCCCCAAACGGCGTGGCCCCTTTCCGCTTTCTCCCGCAAACCGTCCTTCTTGACCGACGGCATCTACCGCCCGCCCCGCAAGCGCGCCTGAGATTTTCCTTTTCTTTGTTTGGTGGCCCTTCTTTTTCCGTGGATGCGGAAAGAGAAAAGGCCGAGTGGAAATTTTCTTCAGGAGTTCTTGTCATGAACATGACGCATTACATGGCGCTTTTGGCGGCCAACCAACCGTGGAATCTGCTTTTCTTCATGGTGATTCCAGTTATCCTCGCGGAAACGGTGGCAATCACCGAACTGCACATTCTCTACACCCGCCAGCAACAGGGCTGGATACGCCAGGTCAACCGCTGGTGTGGCGTTGCTGTGGGCATTTATTTTGCGGGCGTCATCGGCTACCTGCTGCCAACCGCCGTGATTCCCATCACGCAAAACCATGAATGGCGCACCGCGCTGGACGTAGTGGCCGTTGGCGCTTATCTTGCCAGCGGCCTGCCGCTCATCGGCATCGCCCTGCTGGAAACCGGACTGCTGCACCGGCAAGCAAACGAGGCGCGGAAACTGGCCTTGCACGCCATTTATGTCGCGCTGTTTCTGGTGCTTGCGCACGTGGCAATGTTCGCTGGCATGGCCGATCCGGCCCTGCTTGGCTACGCGCCCGCCCAAACGCCTGCCGGATCGCACTCGCTCCATTGAGCCTTGCCAATTGACCCCGCCGCCCGAAAGCGGCGGGGCTTTTTGGCATGCTGCAATCTGATATTGATCGCCCATGCGCGCGGTACGCGCCGGTTTTATCGACACCGCAAACCAGCATGGGGTGGCAAAAAGCCTTATGGTTGCCTGCCGATAACCTGATCCCGGTAATCCGTCCACTCCTCAAAGCCCATGCCCAGCAGCGTCCAGAGCTGTTCGGGCGATGTGCACAGGACTGGGATATAGGCCTCCGTACCATTCGTGGTCAGCTTTGGCAAATGCGGCAATTGCTGCGGGTTCAGGGCGATCAGCACCGGATCATCGACCGTGTTCTTGCCCTGGAAATTGAAAATAACCATATCCCCCGCCTCCGCCACAGAGAATATAAAATTTATAATCATTGGGCTGAATCCGCGCAAATGGAAGGCGCAGCCGGTAAAATCCTTCCCGCCATCCTCCCCTTCTTCCCCGTCTTCCAGATTGGGCATGGTCATTGAAACATGCGTTCCATCGGAAAATTCCGCGAGATGAAAACCATAACGGTCTTTCTGACAATGCTCCCGGAGAAGAATCGCCAGTATTTTGTCCCGATCGACCGGCGCCGACTCGCCAGACTCGAAATGCTCCAAATACAAATCAAAACTCATGCTTGCCTCCAAAAATGTCATTCCAACACAAACGCATCAACGCCCGGCGCCGTTTTCATATTCAGCGCGGCATGAAGGTGTTTCCTCGCACGCTGGCTGCGCTTGTTCAACGGACACAAGTTTGACCATGGGAAACGAAGCGAGGAAATAAATGTATATACCCAACATGAAGAAATACCAGAACAGCGTGGGCCAGTCTTTCTTGCGATACAGCACATAATACGCAAACATACCTGCCTGGCCAGCAACAAAACCGGCCAGCCATGGATCAGAACCATGCTCACCAACAAGACGCCGGAGGTGGGCGGTAGCTCAAATCCATCATACAGCGCCAAAAAACTCTCAGGAAAGATCAGGATGAAACGCATGCTGCCAAAGGCGACAAGAAGATACAGGACAATCCTGACGGGATGCCCGAGTCGCGCCATGCATTTTCTGAGCCGGATGTATTTGTTCAGGAATCCCATGGCTGATGCCTGCCCCTTTAAAACGCAGCCAGCGGGCGCGCCGCCATTTGTCCAGGCCGGTTTTTCACCCGATAGACGCGCATGTCCATATCAGGCATGCAATACGCCATCCGATTTTTCCTGGTCAGACCGCGCATGATCGATCGCCCTTGGTCTTTACGCATAGACATGAATGCATTTTAGCAGGAAAGTTGTGCTGTTCAAAAGCCACTTCCCGGAGTGGCTTTTCTCTGATTAACTGTCATTGCGAGGGGCTTTGGCCCCGTGGCAATCCATACGGCGGCCCATGGATTGCTTCGCTGCACTGGCAATGACAATTCTTTTAATCAGAGGCTCTCTGGTGTATCCCCGGCCCCGGACGGCATTGGCCGCCTGATTGCGCAATGCGCGCGGCGCAGCACCGCAACCGCGCATGGCAATCTGGGCACGCGCTGTTCGCCATCGCCCTGCCCTGCGGTGGCTGGGCATCCGCATTCATGCGCGCAGCGCCGTTTTCTCATGCGCCAGCGTCTGTTGCAGGCGTTTGCTGTCCACCGGCAGGCCCTTGCGCGAAATCACTTTCACCGCGACCGGGTTAATGGATGGCAAACCGCGTTGCGCCACAAGTCCCCCCGGCGCATGCAACGAGTTGAGCAAAACGATTCCGACGCCCGCACGGGCCAGGGTGCATGCCTCTTCCCGGCCCTGTACATGCTCGACAACCCGGGGCGACAAACCGCGCGCGGCAAGAATGTCCAGTCCCTCGGCATGGATGCGGCAACGCTCGTTCCCGTAAGTCACAACGGAAAGCGGCTTAGGCGGGCATGGCAACGCGGCGGCTGAGAACCAGTGAAATTCAATGTGGCCAACGTTGGACGCATCGTCCTCGCGGTTGAGGTTGAGAACAAAGGCAAGGTCCAGCTCACCCTTACTGACCAGGCCGCACAGCATGCCGGATTGGGGTGCCACGTGGATGCGCGCCTCGGTGCCGAGCAGCGCGCAAAGCTTGCGCAACGTGCTGGCAGACGCGAAATCCGCGCTGATGGGCGTTACGCCCACGGCAAGGTGGCCGCGCTTTTTCATCAGCCTGCCGCGCGCATCCATGTGGGCGCGCAACAGCGCCCGGGCCTCTGCGACCAGTTCCACGCCAAAACTGGTCAGCCCCGGCTGACGCCGGTTTTCCGTGCGGACGAAAACCGCGCGCCCCAGGCCCTTTTCCAGCCGCGCCACCTGCTGGCTGACAGCCGATTGCGTCACGCGCAGGGCCTTGGCCGCCTCGCTAAAGCCCCCCTCATCAACAACTGCCACGCATGCCCTGAGCAAGGTGACATCCAGCAAATCTTCCATGGCAAACCCTTCCTTGCGGCCAATCGGGATCATAAATCCCGCTAATAACTCGCATCAATGAATATTATGTGAAACTTTATATATTTTCACCATTTGTGTCAAGGAAAATTTATCTATTAAATAATAAGTATTATATATAAGGTTGAATCCATTTTCTGTGGCATCATCCGGCTCTTCTTTTCTGCAGGAGTTTCCAGCATGAATGCAGTCTGTGCCGCTGCGCCCAAAGCCTGTGCTTGCAATGACGGTCGATGGATTGCCGTCACCCCTCTTCTGAATCGTTACGGCCTTGGCCTTCATATTGCCAAGGCCACGGGAAAACCCTGTTACCGGGGAGGCAGCCTATAGCACCGACCCCATCTATACAAATAACGGTATTCGTATAAGCCATCCATTTACCCACACCATTTTACTCATACAGGAGTTGATCGCATCATGCAAAACCATGCAACACGTTCATTTTTGATAATATCAGGCCTGTTGCTCTCGTCAGGGGCCAAGGCGGAATCCAGCGTCACCATTTATGGCGTCGCGGATGTCAGCGTGCGTTACACCAGCAACACCGATGCTTCCAGCAAAGGGAAAACCAGCATCGGCAATGCCGCAAGAACCGCCACCCGGCTGGGTTTCAGGGGCAGTGAGGAAATCAACAATGACCTCAGCGCCATCTTTACCCTGGAAACAGGCATCAACCCGGCAACAGGCGCCGCTGGTGATGACACACGGTTTTACAACCGCCAGATTTTTGTCGGCTTCAAGAGCAAGAAGTTCGGGCAATTCACCCTGGGCCGCCAATACACGACCATCATCTCTTTTCTGGGGGTTTACGACGTTCTGGGCCTTGCAACCTATGACGACTGGACGCCACTGGCATTCATCAACAACACCGGCAGATACGACAGCTCTTACCGCTACACAAACCAGTTTGGCAATGTGGAGCTGCTCGTTGCCGGCGCAATTCAAAATCCGGAGGGGGGGGGGGCAGCCTGGCGGAAAAACCAGCTATCCCATAGGTGTTGCCGCCCACTACAAGGGAGACAACTGGCAGTTTGGCGCCGCCTACAACACATTCAAGCCCAACGCCGACATCAACAAAAAACGCCAGACCTACGCCGTTGGCGTTTTTTATAAGTTTGGCGAGATCAAACTTTCAGGCCATTATTATGACCGCGACAACGAGCCGGATGGCCGCTCCGACAAGACCCTGACCCTGGGCGCTGTTTACGATTTCACGAATGAAATCAAACTGATTGGCGAAGCATTCCATACGCGATCAAAAGTCGGCGGGCAACGCGGAAAGCGCAGCGCCGCAATCCTGACGGCGGAATACTTCTTCTCCAAGACAACGCAAAGCTACATTGGCGTGGATTACAACAGGTTTTCTGGCGCCTCAGTTCCCGCCAGCGCAAAGGCTTCACGCCTTGGCCTTACAGTTGGCCTGCGCCATTATTTTTAACCGGATCTTCCGAAGCAATGAAATGACAAAAACCATTTCAGAACCTGCCCAGCACCCCATGGCGTTCAGGCGCTGGGGATTGGCCTGCGGCGCCAGCCCAAGCCGTGGCGGCGGTTGATTGGGCAACGAGCCGCCTCTTTTGGCGGCCCGTGCACCTGCCGCCGCCAAAAGCAAAACAAGGCCTGAAGGCCCTGTTTTCAACGACTGGCAGATCTTGGTGGATATTTGCGAATCAAGATTTGGAGCTGGAGACGAGACGGGCACCAAAGTGCTAAGTCTTTGTTTCCAAACAAATTTCTCCGCCGCGATGAGCAGCGAAGTTCTTGATTTATAGCCTTGTTTTGTGCTCTCGCAACAAAAACCCTGCATTGCCCCTCACATTTTGGAAATCCGTCCATCGCGCGGCACCCGACAGCGGCGACAGGTCATGCACACCCGCGAAACTCGTCGCCCAGATCAATGACCGCTATCTTTCTCCAGAATTTCAGCGCGGCGGCCCAATACAGGCGCCAGACCATGCAATAGCTCAGCCTGTTCGGCCAAGGACAAATCGAAGTAGTGCGCCGCCCAGATCAAATTGCCGGATGTCGCCAATCCAGATTCTGCGGCCTTTCTGCTACGCCTCCACTTCATCGGGCAATTTGAGATAAGGATTGTTCGCGACGATCTGCGTGAGCACCAGTGAGGGATTGTTGAGCAAATAGCCATGCAGGCGGCGTGTCTTGCGCGGCCCGCTGACCTCGCAAGTCCAGATGTTCAGGCCATTGGCCTGCTTGCGGTGCAGGCCAAGCTTCTCAAAGCGCTTTTGCACCCACTGCCAATCGGCCACTGCGTCTTGCTTGGCAAGAAGCGCGGTTTGCGGATGCTCTTGCGCATAGCGCTGGAACACGCCAGGGCTGACCAGACAGACCGTATCGGCCACCGTATGCACCAGCGCCTTGGCATCGTTGATGATCAGCTTGCGGGATGCGACGTGCTGGCGCAGCCAGGCCATGAAATGCTCGCCGGAAGGTATTTCAGCAGGCATGTCAGACTCTTGCACTGCGTCCACCGCTTCCGCGGCTGGGGCAGGTGACTTGATCCGCGCCTGTGGCCCGGAAGAAGCTTCGGGTGCCGCCACAATGGCCGATGCCGCATCTGGAGCGCCCAACAAGTCCAGCACCATCGGAGCCTGCTGCAGGCTGAACCGCTGAAGCGGGCGTCATTGAATCTGCCGATGTTTCGGCGCCTGTTGGTGGTGTGGCCGCAGCCGATGGCGGTGCCGTGGCTTCGGTCGTCGTGTCCGCCTCTTGAAGCACCTCAATCTTTCCGGCAAACGGCGCTGGACGCTCTTCGCCCTCCCAGATCAACGCCGGGGCCAGCCGCAACAGCGTAAAAGTGTGCGACCAGCCCGTATCACTGGTGACCGTGGCCTTCCAGATCGCCTTGCCGTCCGGGGTGGGCTGCGCGATGCCGTGGTCTTGCAGCACATTGAACACGGCGGTATTGCTCGATGGAATCCCGTCAAAACCCTGGGACAGCAAATACGCGCGCAGCTTGTCAGAAACCGTCTTGCTCACCAGCCAGAGCGCCTCCTGCGTCAGCCACCCGTCCGAGGCCTGGGCCTGGTTGATCTTCAACTCTGCCCGCAACAAATGGCGCAGACCGTCGAGCAGCTTGCGCTGCAAGGCATGTCGGGGTGCGGCCATCGCCCTGGCCGGATCGCCGCCGAGCGCCTGCGCGACCGACGCCCGGTCGGCCTGGATCACCAGCTCGCCCAAAACCCCGGCATGCTCGTACTGGCCCGCCAACACGTACAGCAGCGCCGACCAAAGATCGGGATAGGCGCTGAGCCAGTCCAGCATCCGGGCGTCGAGCACCTGGGTGTAGAGCAGCCCGGTGGCGGCGCTGTGCAAGCGGTACGCGCGCTCCTGGCGATAGCGAAAGCGGTAGGGCTGCCGCAACGGCCCGTGCCAGGGATGCCAGAGGCTGCCATCGGCATGCTCGACATGCAAATCCACCGCAATCTTGCCAATATCGTGCAGCAGCGCCGCGCAGGCAGTCGCGGCTGTCCAGGCCTCGGCCTGCGCGGCCTGATCCTCGGGGGTCGTGCCAGCGGGAAGCAGGTGCGACTGGCGCAGCTTGAGCGCACATGAAGACCCCGCCATCGCCGCATTTCTGATTTTGCTGGTCCGCGATATTGAGGCTGGCCGAAGCATTCGTGGTTTGCCTCAGGATTTGGCGCGCGCGATGCTAAAGCATGCGGGTCACCCATGGTCTTGGGCGACGACTTCGATGAAGAGGTGGCAATCTGATGCAGCAGCATGGCTGGACACTGCTGTTTCACGACAACCTGATCGAGCAGATGATGAAGCTGCGTGCGGCAGTGCTGCGTGCACAAGAGAGCGACCCAGGGGGATTGGGATCCAACGCCAATGTCAGATTCTTCCGCACCCTGATTCAGTTGCTGCAAGGCGGGGGCCGATCGATCCGGCCTGCGGCGAATACCGTCAAGGCAACACCATGGGGGCAGCTTATAGCCACTGGCGGGCCAACCCTGGAAGGCGGTGCCGGCTGTTTTTCCGTTACGTCTCCAGGGTAAAAGTGCTCGTCTGCGCCTAGGTGTAGTTTCCCAAGAGGTTGTTCACCCGATGTGAGGGAAGATGGAGGTTCTCAAGCCGGCCAACTTCCCCCAGGAGTCCTCGGATGAACATTCACAAGAATGCCTCAATGACGCCACGAGGTCGAGCGCATCTGATGCGCGAGATCGATCGGATCGGGCTCAAGCCTGCGGCTGCAGCCGCAGGCTTGAGCGAACGAACGGCCCGCAAGTGGCAGCGCCGCTGGGCCAGCGAAGGCGCGCCAGGCCTGCTCGATCGCAGTTCCAGACCCGAGCGCTGCCCCCGGCGCAGTGCTGCCTCCAAGGTCGAGCGCGCGCTGGCCCTGCGGCGCAACCAGTGCCTGACCTACGAATGCATCGCCGAGCGTGTGGGCCTGTCCCGAAGCACGGTCGCGCGCACTTGCAAGGCCGCTGGCGCGGCGCGTTTGACTGCTTTGCCGGACGCGGTGCCAATGCGGCGCTACGAGCGGCAGATCGCCGGCGAGTTGCTGCACCTGGATACCAAGAAGCTTGGGCGCTTCGACAAGCCTGGCCACCGTGTCACGGGCGAACGCACTCAGAACACCCCGCGCGCCGGCTGGCAGGCGCTGCACGTGGCCATCGACGAGCACTCCCGCGTGGGCTTCAGCCAGATGCTGGCCGACGAGACAACCAAATGCGCTTGCGCCTTCCTGCTGGCAGCCCTGCGGTACTACAAGGGCTTGGGCGTGAAGGTCGAGCAGGTGATGACTGACAACGGTTCGGCCTACAAGTCACGCCGCTTCGCCAAGCTGCTGCGCCGACTGGGCATCCGCCATATCCGCACCCGACCCTATACGCCACGAACCAACGGCAAGGCCGAGCGATTCATCCAGACCTTGCTGCGCGAATGGGCCTATGCCTTCATCTACCCCAGCTCGGAGCATCGATCACGTGAGTTGCAGCCCTGGATGTTCCACTACAACTTCCATCGGCCGCACTCCGCAACCTCTCATCGTCCTCCCATCACTCGCCTCGGCTTCGACGGGAACAACGTGTTGAGAAACTACACCTAGGTCAACGATGCGCAGATGCTGCGATCGGGCAGCAAGTCAGACCTGTGTGCCGTGTTCAGCGAAGATGCCCGAATGCGGAAGTCCACCAGACAACTGGAGCGCCCTAGTACAAACAAGCAAGCAGGATTGAAGCAAACTGAAATAGGCATTCCTGATGGCAGCAGGCAACGACCATGAGATCGACAACTCGCATTAGCACCACAGAACAGATTGGCCGAAGTTTCAGCCATGCATCGCGCGCGTGCAGGGCAAACCACCACACTGGCACCTTTGCGCTTTGGTTGTTGAGCGCACTGAAAGACTGCGACCAGCCGGTATCAGTCGGCTGCGGCACATTCGCCTGGCACTGGGTCGAGTGTGCGATCGTACATTCCACGGAAAATCCATGTTTCTTGTGAAAATAAGCTCATAAGAACAAAATATAAATAGAAGGACGCGGCGGGAAAAAACGAGTTTACTATTTGCGACCATTCATTTTCCATCCTGATATTGGAAAGGTTCTACACCATGAAGTCTTCCCGTCGCAACTGGTTGCTGCACATCGGCCAACTGGCTGGCCTGGCCGTGTTTACCGGCAGTTTTTCCATCCCGGCCCTGGCCCAGAACAAGGAAGTCGTTATCGGCTACCAAGACATGGTGGTGCCTTGGCGTTACGCGCAGGAAACCAGGTTGGTGGAACAGCGCACCGGCTACAAGGTCACTTACCGCAAGATCGGCAGCGGCGCCGAGGTGGCGCGCGCGTTGGCCTCGGGCGCCATCCACATCGGCGAGGCCGGCTCCGCGCCGTTTGCCGCGGCGCTGTCGCAGGGTGTGCCCATCGAAGTGTTCTGGATTCTGGACAACATCAACGACGCCGAAGCGCTGGTGGCGCGCAACGGTTCGGGCGTCAACACGCTGGCCGACCTGAAAGGCAAGAAAATCGCGCTGCCCTTTGCTTCCACCACCCACTTTCACACGCTGGTGGCGCTGGAAGGCGCGGGCTTGACACAGAAAGACGTGCAACTGCTGAATCTGCGCCCACCGGAAATTCTGGCCGCCTGGGGCCGGGGCGACATCGACGCCACCTTCGTCTGGGACCCGGCGCTGGCCGAAGCCAAGAAAAGCGGCAAGGTACTGACCACTTCCGGCCAGATCGCCAAGGAAACCGGCAAGGCCACCTTCGACGCACTGGCCGTGCTCAAGTCCTTTTCCAAGGATCATGACGCCTTCCTGACCGAGTTCGTCAAGGTGCTGGCCGAAACGGACAACCAGTATGCGCGGAACAAGGCTCAATGGACCGCTGGCTCCGAGCCAGTCAAGGCCGTGGCCAAGTGGAGCGGCGCCGAGGCACGGAATGTGCCCGCCAGCTTGGCGCTGTACGAGTTCGTCGCGCCAGCGCAGCAGGCCAGCAAGCAATGGCTGGGGGGCGGCAAGGATTCCGTCGTCGCGCAATCGCTGGCCGCCACCGCCGCGTTCCTGAAAAACCAAGGCACGGTGCAGAATGTGTTGCCGGATTATTCCGTGGGCGTCAATGCCACCTGGGTCGAGCGTGCCGCCAAATAGGCACACAGCGTGCCTGTCCATTAAGGACGTGTATGTCCGTTATGCGGGCGCGGGCCAGCAGACGGCCACGCTGGCGCTGAGCCAGGTCAATCTGGACATCACGCCCGGCGAGTTTGTGGTGGCCGTGGGCACATCCGGCTGTGGCAAGACCACGCTGCTCAACGTCATCGCCGGGTTCACCAAGCCCTCGGCGGGCACCATCAGCCTCAACGGCCAGCCAATCAACGGCGCATCCGCCGATCGGGGCGTGGTGTTCCAAAAGCACGCCCTGCTGCCTTGGCTGAAGGTGATCGACAACGTCGCGCTGGGCCTGCGCCTGCGCGGCCTGGGCAAGGCCGAGCGCCACGCCATCGCTCGGCGGACGCTGGAACAGGTGGGGCTGGGCGGCTTTGCAAACGCCACAGTCTGGCAGCTTTCGGGCGGTATGCAGCAGCGCGTGGGCATTGCCCGCGCGCTGGCCAGCGATCCCGACATCCTGCTGCTGGACGAACCACTGGGCGCACTGGATGCGTTCACCCGCGAATCCATCCAGGAGATGCTGCTGAAAATATGGTCGGAAACCGGCAAGACCCTCTTCTTCATCACCCATGATGTGGAAGAGGCGTTGTTCCTGGCCTCGCGGCTGATCGTCATGTCGTCCCGGCCGGGACGCATCGTGCGGCAGCAGCACCTGGAATTCAACCGGCACTACCTGGCGGGCGCACCGGCACGCGCCATCAAGTCCGACGGCGAGTTCATCGCTTGGCGCGAGAAGGTGCTGGACTGGATCGTGCCACAGCAGCCTGCTCAACCATGCCGGAGAACGGCATGAACGCCGCCGTCCCACCCCATCCGCCCATCGACATGGCCCAACTGTCGGAAGTCGCGCAATTCCGCATTCCCGGCGACGGCTCCAGCCGCGCCATCAGTGTCGCCATCATCATCGCCCTGATGCTGCTCTGGTGGCTGGCCACGCACTTGGGCTGGGTCCCCCTGCTGTTCCTGCCCACGCCGGAAGCCGTCAAGAGCGCATTCTTTGCTGCCTGGAAAGGCGAGTTGCAGGGCGGCCAGACACTGCTGGAACACCTGCGGGGGAGCGCCATCCGCGTGTTCGGCGCATTTTTCCTGGCGCTCATCACCGCCGTTCCGGTGGGCATTGCCATGGGCGTGAGCCGCATCGCGCGCGGCATTTTCGACCCGCCCATCGAGTTTTACCGGCCACTGCCACCGTTGGCCTACTTGCCGCTGATCGTGATCTGGTTCGGCATTGACGAAACCTCCAAAATCCTGCTGATCTACCTCGCCTGCTTCGCCCCCATCGCACTGGCGGCCAAGGCAGGCGTACGCAGCGCTAGCATCGAGCAGATCAACGTCGCGTTGTCGCTGGGCGCGACGCGCTGGCAAGGAATCCGCCATGTCATCATTCCCGCCGCCTTGCCTGAAATTCTGGTGGGCCTGCGCATCGCCATTGGCTTTGGCTGGACCACTTTGGTGGCCGCCGAAATGGTGGCGGCTACCGTGGGTATCGGCCAATTGGTACTGAACGCCTCCAACTTCCTGCGTACCGATGTCGTGGTAATGGGTATCCTGGTGATTGGCTTGGTCGCCTGGAGCTTTGACCTGCTGATGCGTTGGCTGGAACGGCATCTGGTGCCGTGGCATGGGAAGGGGTAGCGCGTGGCGATGCGCCATTGCAGTTGCCGGTACAACTCGGCCAGATTATGCGGCTGCGTGCGCCAGGCCAACCAAGAGCCGCGAATGGTTGAAGTGGTAACGCCGCAGCACTCGGCGCTGCGTTCGCTGCGTCTGTCACTGCCACGGCGTTTTGCGCAACCAAGTTTTGCAGCACATCGAACTGGAGAAGCATGGCCACCAGTTGTTCCTGGCGCTAGAATGGCCCTCGCCCGCCCAGCAGACAGCCATCAACGCGACCAGCAGCAGCGCCCGCCGCCAGAGCGTGTGTGGCATAGTGATGAAATCGGGATGCAGGCAGCATTGTGCTGTGCCATTCCTTTCGTCACAGATCAGTCATGGGAGGAGGATCGTGGCCAAGCAGCGGTGCGTTGGCTGCAAACAATAGGAACTCTGTCGTGACCGCATTCCTGGCGATGCGTGGCCTATCATCGACTGAGTTTGCACCCGATCTGGCCCGAGCTTGCAAAGCGGCGATGCACGGCCTATCATCGACCAAGGTGCCGAAAGCGTATCTTCAGAGAAGGCTCGCGGCAAATATCACGACAATGGAGGTAAATATGGACAACAACAATCAGGGCGCAAACAACGCTGATTGCAGGCAGAAGAATGACAGGGAATCAAACGACTCTCTTGAGGGAAGAACCCTCAAAGAATGGGCGCACGAAATCAGCCACACATTGCGCTGGATCAACGACCGGGCATGGCCACTTGCAGGCGTGGTGTTATTTATCGCAGCAATTTATCTTAACAGTTTCATCATAGCAGAAAACGTACCGCTGAGTCTCACGTCTTCTGCTGTCATCACAGCATTGCCGGTGATAGGCGTGTTCCTGGCATTGCTCATAGGATCGCTGGTTGCGTTTTTTCTAAGCCCGACAGTGATACTGTTCACAAGGTTCGGCAAGAAAAGCACGGACACGCTGCTCAAATTGAGCCTTGAAAAGAAGAATGGAGATACCAGGAAGTGGAACAACCGACTGCGTATCATCATGCTCATGTGGTTCTTGAAAGTTCTATTCATAGCAACGGTCCTTGTCGTACCCATGTTTATTGCGAGCAGATGGATTGAGGACTCTCCGGATTTTTCCGCCACGGTGCTGATCTTGCTCGTCCTGGCATTGACACCTCTGTTTATTTACTTTGCGATCAAGCATCTTGTACGAGATCTGAAAATATTCGATATCGTCCCCGATTTCTGGATCACCACCATCATTGCAATATTGCCCCAGACCCTGATCCTGGCGCAACTGCTGACAATTTCCGCACACCACGCAGAAGGCAGCAACGTCAAGGTTGCACTTTTCATGCTGGCGGGCGCTCTGGCCTTGACGGTGCTGCAAATCGGCGGGGCCTGGCTGTTGGCTTTGCTGAACCATCCGGGGCAATCCCTCAAGCGCATTGGGTGCTTTGTTCTTGTTCCAATATTTTTGTTTGGCATCTACCCCGCATCCGGCGCCTGGTTGGCAGGAGCTGTGATGCAACTCACTGCTTCAGGTGCTCGTGCATGCGCAGTGCTGACGTGGGCAGAGCCGGATTCGGTTGTTTCCGCACAGGTGCGCGACAAGAGGCATCCTGGCAGCAGTGTACGACTGCGCATCCTGACCGAAGCAGACGGTCAGTACCTTGTTCGGCCTGAAGGCGAAACCAGCAAGGTGGTGTATTTCGTACCCCGTACATCAGTGGCAAGCATCAACGCCTGCCCCCGGAATACGGGAGATCAAACCCCTGAATTGCCCGAGCCGCCTGCTAAAGGCACTTCTTGAAACTACCTGCGGTCAAGCTCACGGCCAGCCACAGCAAAGCCGCGCCGGGCGGTGGTGTGCTTGATCGAAATTTCCCAGAGTGTGGCGACGCTCACATGAATACCGTTGTCCTCCGCTTCAATCAAGGCGCGTGTGTCGGCATGCAATCGCGGACTGTTTGCAAACGCCCAAAGCGCAACGTGGGTGTTCAGAAGCAGATGCATTCAATCCTCACCGCAAAAAAGCCCCGTGATTTTCGTGTCTTACGCGTCGATGCGCTTTTTGGGCGCGAACACCACCAGCAGCAAACAGGCAACGGGACGCCCGCCCTGCGCAATGATCCTCTTTTTCCGCCTATCCTCCAGGGCGGCAACCAGACTGGAAAGGAAAGTTTTGGCCCTCATGCATGTTGACGGCGAGCATGAAAGAACTCCTGATGAAAAATTAGGCGAGTCTAGCCAAGGCCATGCGGAAAAGCAATTCAGGAGGGACAGTAATCAGGGTAAACATGTTGTATTCCCTTTTGGTTGTTCCTGCCCGTGGCAACAAGTTGGCATCCCGCAACAAAATTCCCGCTGTCATGACGACGCGCGTGGGGCGTTCATGGCTGGCCTTCCGCGGACGATCCGGGAGCCTGTGTCTCTTTCGCGGCGTCACGACCGGCCCGCTCAAAGCAGACTTGGCGCGTGCGTTCGTCAGCGTGGGGTTCCCAGGCCGGGCCAGCCAGGGTAAGCAGTGCGTCGCGCACGCTCATGGGACCGAGATGCAAGTGCGCCGCTGGCAGCAGCAACAGCGCGTACAGATCGATTACAGCACGCGCGGCGGGCGCCCGACACGCGCTGGCAAGCCGCCAAGATCCGTGAAGACTATGACTTCTGAACGCGAAGCCTACGTCTACATCTAACTTCCCGGTACACTGGAGACGGTTGCAGCCGCACTACTGCGCGTACAGACTCTGCCGGACGGCACGCGGATCGGTCGCTTTCACTATGGCGATCGCTATCTTGCGCGAACTGGGACAGTGGCGCTTGATCAATTCCAGTTGCCGTTGGCCAAAACTGGGCTACCCGCTGGTGGTGCGCCCCAGCTACGTACTGGGCGGGCGCGCCATGGAAATCGTGCACGAGCAGCGCGACTGGAACGCTACATGCTTGGGCAGAAGCGTCTTGGCACAAAGCGGATGAACCGCGGGCTGGTTTGCGCCTTGTCCATAGTCTTTTATCGGGCATCCGGTGCCCGGGCGGCAGTTGGCAGACATACAACCGGCTGCGCCTGGCCACCTATGCTGACCTGTGATAGAGTGCTGCCGGTAGTCGTACTTGCACCGCCTGATTTATTGTGCGGGCGGTCTGATTTATGCAACTGAGGGAGAGGATCATGAGCAATCGAATTTCGCTTGTACTGGCGGCATTGATCGCCTCCATTGCTGCCGTGGGATGCGGAGGTGGTGGCAGCATTGGCGATGGCACCCTGCCGCTGGAGGCCACACCAGGAAAGATCCTGGTCAAAAGCGCGGGCTGCAGCGCCTCGGGTTTTGCTGGCCCAAGAATCATGGTATATGGTGGTGTTGAACCTTACACCATACACAATCCGTGGCCCGAGCAAATCCAGCTTTCGACCACCTACCTTGAAGACGCGGGCGACTCGTTCGAGGTATCCTTGACTGGCGGTATGTGTCTGGACGCCATTGAGCTGACCATCATAGACAGCGATGCGAACGTGCAAACCGTCACCATCTCGCACATCAACTCCATCGGCAACTGATGCGCCTGTTCCTGTTAGTGGCGGGCCTGCTGGTTTTTGCGGGCACGGCGGCGGCGCGGCTGTCTTGCGACGGCGCGGCCTCTGACAGCCGGGTCATCTATGGCAAGGTGGCCTCTTCCACGCCGCCCAGGCAATCGGCGCTGATCCTGTGTCGGCGCGTCAAGGGCGGCAGCGAAACTGCCTCCTCAAAGCGCGCCGCCGCGACCCCCAAAGACGCCCTTGAAGCAAAAAACCACAGCGCCGAACAAGCGGCCATCTTGCGGCAAGAGTTGGCGCGCTCGCGCCAGCAACTGGCCGAAGCACAACAGCGCCAGCATCAGGGAGCGGCGCTTGATCCATCGGCCACGCGGCGCATTGAAGAAGACGTCGCCGCGCTGCGGCGCGAACTCGAACGCCTTGGCTACCCATCGCCCTGAATGGCGTGGCAAAGCGCTGATTGGAAATTTCACATGCAGGGTTTCATCAGAAACTTCGGTGAAATCGCCCAGCAATGGCTTGCCATGGCGTGGGCCGCGCTCCGGAACAAAATCCGCCCTGGCGGGCGGCCGCTGGCCAGCGATGGCGACAGCCAGGCCGCAGCAGCAGCCTCCGCTGCGGCAACCCGGATGCCAGCGCCGCGCCGCTGGCGGCGACTGGCCCTGTACGCCGCGCTCATCAGCGCGGTTGGCGCCATTGCTGTGCGCTGGGCCATGCCCGCCGCCTCCAATGCCGAACACCCTGCCGCCACCGCAGCCAGCGCGGCCGCTGCCAACCCGTGGCTGAACCAATACCAGACATTGCGCGACAAGGCCGAGCGCGGGCAAGCCTCGGAGCAAGAAATCGAAACCCTGGTAGCGCAACCGGAGCAGCCCTTGCGAAACTGGCTGAAACAGCATCTGCGGGCACTGCTGGCCTATGAGCGGCAATATGCGTTTCCCGCTGGTCCTGACAGCCATCTTGTCTCTGGTGAGGTGCTGAGCGCGGCCGCGCCGGACGAAAAAGCCGCCTATGGGCAGGCCCTGCTTACCCAGTGGCGCGGGCATCTTTTCTCGGGCGACATCCAGTCTGCCAGAGCACTGGCGGAGCATTTTGAAACCCGGAGGGACGCGCTGGCCCTCGAAAAACCCGTGCGCCTGGCGGCCATGGCCCTGCAACTGCAACTGGCAACGCTAGACCCCCGGGACAAAAGCGGCGCGCGTGATCTGCGGCGCAAACTGGTTGCTGAAATCGACATCCTGCCAGACCCATTTGAATCGGCGGCCACCATTGAGGCGCAGGTGGCGGTCATTGAAGCGTCCACCTTCGCCGGCGACATTGCCGACGCCCAGAAAAAACTGGCCCGCCTGACGCAATGGCTGGCCTCTGCGTCCCAGGAAAACGCGCTGGACGACAGCCTGCGCGCGCGCCTGGCGGCAGCGGCCATGGCGCTGGGCCAGTATGCCGACGCCAGAACCATATTGCGCCCCTTCCAGGCGCAAGCCGCCGGGCAGGCACCTGCGTGCGCCCGGACACTGGAACACTGGCTGGCGCAAGCCGAATTGACCATCCACGAAGGGCAAGTCATCCAAGCCGAACACGCCCTGGCCAACCTCCAGGCCTGTTTCTCCGCGCGAAACGGCGGCGGCGAGCAACCGCACCTGCAACTGGCCCGCACACACAACCTGGCGGGCCAACTGCACCTGCTGCTGGCGCAGCCCGAACAGGCCCTGCAATCCTTTGGCGCCGCCCGGGACCTCTGGAGCGCCCTGCTGGGCGAGCGGCACTTCTGGGTCGGCCATGCCCACAACAACCTTGGGGCGGCCCAGCGCCTCAAGGGCGAATTGCCAGCGGCCCGCCAGCAATTCGAAGCTGCTGGCGGCCTGTGGAGCGAAGTGCTCGGCGCGGCCCATCCGCTCATGGCCACCTACCACAACAACATGGCCGAACTGGAAATGCTTGAAGGCGCGCCAGCGGCAGACGTCAAGGCCAAACTGGACAGCGCGCTCGATGCGCGGCGGGTCTATGGTGACAAACACCCCTGGACGGCCGTCGTCCTTGGCAACCTGGGAGAGTTGGCCAACCTGCAAGAGCAATTTGACCAGGCCCTGCGCTACCACACGGCCGCGCTTGAAATCCGCCAGGCCACATACGGACAATGGCACCCGGACAGCGCCCTCAGCCTCAACAACCTGGGCACCGTCCAGTTCCGCATGGGCGAATTCAATCTTGCGCTCCAATCATTCGAGCGATCGCTGGCAGTACTGGAAAAAATGCTGGGCGATGCCAATGCGCGCACCGCCGCAGTCATCGACAACCTGGCGGCCACCCAAATGGCCCTGCAAGACTTTGCCAGCGCCGACAAACTGCTTGCGCGGCTGGTCCAAATCGAGACCGCGCGCGGCCCTGGCCGACAAGCCGCGCTGGCGGCGGCGCTGGTGCGCCTGGGCGACGCGCGCCAGCGTCTGGGCGCCTTGCCGGAAGCCGAACGCGCCTACCTGGACGCCTTGCAAAACCTTGGCGCGCTAAGCGACGCCGCCCGCCCCCGCGACACAGCGCGCAATGCGCTGGAGGGGCTGAAAACGCTGCTGCCCGCCCTTGGCAAACCCCTGCCTTCGCAGGAGCTGCAAGCGCTGGCGCCATGGCTGCAAGAAGAGCAGCCGCCGCAGCCATGAGCGCGCCGCCCCCCGAGCGCCGCCGCCAAGGCCCGTGCCGCCCGGTGGCGGCGCTGGCGCTCATGGCCCTGGCCTTGGCGGGCTGCGCCCACGCCCCCGGGCACGATGAAAACGCCGCCGCGCCCTCTGGCCATGCCCTCGGGAAAACCCTGGACGCGGATACCGCCAACACCGCTGCCGCCGCCCCGGCGCTTGCCGTCAAACCGCCCCTGCGCGCGCTGAACGGGCGCATTGAAGGCTTGACGGGCCAGGGGCTGGTGCTCACCGACGCGCTGGGCAACGTTGTCCGTCCTGTGGCCGGAGCCAGGCAATTCACATTCAGGGGCGGCCAGCCGTACATCCAGCCGGACGACCCGGTGCACCTGATCATTGTCAAACAGCCCGCTGGCCAAGCGTGCGCCGTCGCCACCGAAGCGGGCCAGCCGCGACCGCTGATCCGCTGCGCGCCGACGCGTGCCAAAACCGCCAAAAAACCGCCCCCCGCCATGCGCGACTGCTTTCAGGTGTTTACGCAGCAAGGCGCTGTTTTTACCCTGGGTCGCAAAGTCAAGAACCAATGGGAGCCTTACGCGCAAGTCACCATGGACTCCCTTGGAGCGCAGCGCCTGCACCACCGCACCTTCTTGCTGCCCGAAGGGCGGCAAGCCGCTGCGTTTGAATCCATCACCCTGCTGCAAGCGCAACCGTTGCCGCAGGCCATGGTCGAATTGATGCTCTCCTCGGAGGGTGAAGGCAGTCAGGGCGAGCGCACCCGCAGCGTGGGCAAATGGGGCGCCATGCCCCTGGACCTGCGCGTGGGCGAAGAGCGCCGCTACACCGTCATCGTCCAAAGCGCTGGCGCCGATGGCGTGAGCAGAACCGAAAGCCTGAAAAAAACCGTCCGGCTGGCGCGCATTGGCCCTCTTAAAACGCGCGCGGGCAGCTTTGCCCTGACCTGCCACCTGGTAGAGCGCGCCACCATCCATGGCCGCCAGCACATCTGGCAGACCTGGTATGCCCCCGGCTACGGCCCTGTGCGCCTGACCGGCCGCGCCCCGGGCATCCTCAATGAAAGCTTTGAAGCCCTGGAAATCCACCAAAGCCCAAAGTAATGGCTTTTTGCGCGCGCGCCGCCGCTGGCCTGGCTGTTGTTGTGAAAAACGCAATAACTGCGCCCCATGCGTGGATTCAAAATCCGGTCGTGCGGCCAATCTGCTGTAAAATCGCGCTCGTCAGCTTACCCCAAAAAGTTGCCTGACGGCATTTCAGCCGAAGAGGGTCAGTGGTTTCTGGCGGGAGGAAAGGAGCAACAGGACACAACTGCGTCTTTTCCACTTAACCTTCACCAAGTTCCATGGAGTATCCAATGCAAACAGGGTTAGTCAAAACGTCTTACTTTTCCAGGCTCAAACAGCGTGGACAAGGCATGACTGAATACATTATTATTACAGCGCTCATCGCCATCGCGGCCATTGTGGTGTTTGCCGCCTTTGGCGACACCGTCAAGAACCAGACCGCGGCCATGGCCAAGGAGTTGTCCGGGCAAGACGGCTCCGCTGCCAGCGACAAGGCCCGCGAGCGCGCGGACGCGGGCGAGAGCGCCGCCGCCGTCAAGGGCACCCTCAAGGAGTTCGCGGGCAAGCAAACGCAGTAAGCCGCCGCTGCGCGTGCACCTGCAGCGCACTTGCGCAGGCGGGGCAAGAGCCGTTGGCCGTGTCCTCTGCACGGCAGCAGCGGCGCTTGTCCCGCTTTTTTTTCTCTCTCTGGCCGCTT
This sequence comes from Burkholderiaceae bacterium, assembly GCA_031276435.1. Taxonomy (GTDB): domain Bacteria; phylum Pseudomonadota; class Gammaproteobacteria; order Burkholderiales; family Burkholderiaceae_C; genus Ottowia. Next base: position 24,884 of record JAISNB010000050.1, read on the forward strand.
GCAAAATCCCGCCAAGGCGGGATTTTTTTGGGACCGCGGGCACACCGCGCCACACTTGCGGCGCGCGCGGGCCGCCCCAGTCATTTTTTAAACCTTTGACTTCATTTCTGGCGCTGCCTGCCGGTTTAATCGACAAAATTAAAACTTTGGTGTTATGAATACTTTTTTCTAACACCACGGCAATATGAATACTTTTGCCTGACATTGTGGTGCGCAAAAGACAGGGCAAAATACAGGGGTATTTGCGCGCGCGGCGCGCGTGGGTAAAATCAGACCCCTGTGCCCGGGCGCGGGCGCAGTGGCCGCGGGCAGGGGCAAAAACGCCGGTGAAAGCGCCGCGCGCGCAAGGCCCGGATCTGGCGCGGCGGCGGAGGCGGGTCCATTTCAAAATTTCCTTGAAGGGCAAGGGCAGATGGTTGCAAAGCATGATTTCTCGGTGTGGCAGCAGCGGCGGCGCGGCCAGCGGCACTCTGGCGCCAGTTTGCCCAGGCGCCTCATGGGCCAGACCATTTTGTGGTTTGTGGGCCTGATGGCCACCATGCTGCTGGTGGGCGTGGGCGTCTACAGCGTGGGCCAGGTCACCTCTGAAAAGCAAAAGGTCGTCAACGCCACCGACGCGGCGGCCTACTCGGGCGCTTTGGTGCAGGCGCGCGCGCTCAACTTCATCGCCTACGGCAACCGGGCCGAAATCGCCAACGAGGTGTTTCTGGCGCAAGCCGTCAGCTTTCACTCCTGGCTGCTGTACATGAAGACCACGGTAGAGACGCTGGACACCCTCACCGACATCTTGTACGCCATCCCCTTCGCGCAGGCCATCGCCGCCTTCATCGACGAGGTGCTGGGCATGGTCGCCGATGTGCTGGGAGAGATCGAGGGGGTTGTCGACGATTCGTTTGGAGCCGCCGTCGCGGATGTGGAGGAGTACGCCAGGGTACTCAACGACACATCAAGCGAGATCCTGAACGGGCGGGCGCTGGCCACTGCGGCCCAGCAGGCCGCCGACACGGTGCTGGCGCAAAACCTGGCCAACCAGAATGGCCGCCAGGACACGGCGCCCGTGGCCATCAAGAAGGCTGAACTGGGCGATCTGAACGCCGCGGTCTGGAATGGCGCCTTTGCCCAGTACACCAAAGACAAGCGCATCCACAATTCCGACGACGGGCGCAAGACCGCCGCCGACATTTTGCTGGCCTCGCGCGACGAATTTTCGACCGAGCGCGTTGGCCCCAGCGGCATTCTGGCGCCCATCATCGGCAACTTCAGCCTGGGCAGTTGCCCGCCCGTCGAAATCGGCTCCAGCCGCGATGGCCCCACCGTGCTGCGGGACTACGAGCGCTGGGAGGCGCAAGACACCTCCGAGTTTTATATCCGCGACGCTGTGACCAAGTGCGACAGCAACTCCATGCCCGTGGGCTGGGGCCGGGCCACGCTGGCTGACGATGAGGATGGAGACAGGGGCGAGGCGCGTACCAGCCCGCACTATCTGGCGGGGCTGCGGGCCTACAACGACGACGAGGCCCACCGGGAACACGGTGACTGGACAGGTGTCAAGGCGTTGTACGACCTGGAGCGCGACACGGCCAACGGGCGGCCCGTCAAACTGGAATTTGTTTTTCATTACGCGGCGGCCAAGCGGGCCGGGCAGGTCAAGACCAACGACCAGTTGGGCTTTTTTGACAAAGACAACGCCACCCCGCACCTGGGCAACACCAAACTCAAGCCCAATTTGCAGAACAACGAGGTCGCCTCCATCGCCGCGGCCAAGGTGCACTTTGCGCGGCCCCGCAATGGCCCGGACTTCACGGGCCGGGACTTGTTCCGTGCCGATCCCCACCAGGAAGTGGGCAGTCTTTACAACCCCTACTGGCAAGTGCGGCTGACCACGCCCGCCGAACGGGCCATGGAACTGGTCTACGGCGTCGGCAACGCGGGTTTGTCGCGCTTCTCGCCCAACGCGCGCCTGCCATGAACAACGCCATGATGCAAGGAAACGCTGTGACGCAACGCAAGAACACCCCCACACGGCCATGGCTTGCTGCC
>JAISNB010000074.1 GCA_031276435.1 Burkholderiaceae bacterium
CTGTTGCGCCCGCTGGCGCAGGAACTGGCGGTCGAAATCGGTGCTTTGGTACATGACGGGCGTCAATGTACCCAAATCTTATGCAAAATCAAACCAATAGTTAGTTGTTGATATATGCCGATTGTGCATAATGAATGAAGCTAGGGGCATAAGGGGGTGTTTCAGGCTCTCATCTTATTTTACATAATACACATCGTATGTCATCAAGCAGCGCCACGGCGTGGGCCGGTTCGATGCCGAAACCCGCGCCAGTCTTGGCTTGCGGCTGATTCGCATGTACCGCTCCTTGGGGTGGTCAAGGGCTGCCTGCGCGAAGTTCCTTCACGTCTGCGAGCGCACTTTACATAACTGGGAGTCGGGCCGCCATGACATCCCCTATGCAGCGTTTCGGTTGCTGCGCATCGAGTGCGGCTATGAGCTTCCTGGTGCGGCGTGGGCGGGCTGGCGTTTGAGCGGGGGTAAGCTGTATACGCCTGAGGGCTTTGCCTTCCGGCCAGAGGATGCCTCTTGGTGGTCTTTGCTGGTTCGGCGCGCCGAAACCGGCTCCAAGGCTTTGCGCATCCTGCATGCGATGAAGCGCGATGGTGGCCTTGAGGCGGTCGGGGGCGAAGCCGCGCGTGCCCGGTGCGCGGGAGCCGGCGATGCGCGCCTAGACTTGACTAACGGACACATTAGAACATCAAGTACTGCACACCCTGTGCAATGCGGCATTGCGCCGGAATCGCCGGGGTCTGGACAGTCGTTGCTGTCCTCCGTCGCCTGGCTGGGCATCGCCCTGCCCCCGGCCTTCTGCCAAAAAGCGAAAGCCCCGCACTGCTCACACGGTGCGGGGCCTTCTGTCCACAACCTGCTTAAAGAGGAAGCAAGCCATGGCATGCACAGAGCATAACGCATTTGCCCCCGCCCCTGTGTGACCTCGGCAACGGGCACGTGGAAGTCCTGATTACGCGCTCTTGCCGTCTACGAAAATGATGGTCCACCTCTCTCTTGGCCCTTTTGGCCGCGACGATTGGCGTTATCCGCATCGATCCCGGACTGTGGGGCCGAAAAGCACGCAAACCGGCATGCTTTGGCGACGTCAATTTCTGGCCCAGGCGTGGCACTAACGCCCCGCCAACCGCTCCTTGGAAAGCGCCGCCTGTGTCCAGAAAAACAACGCAATGGTTGCTACAGCACCAGGGTTTTTCCCAGGACTTCGCGAATTTTTGCGGCCTTGGGGCCAACCCTGTTGCGGTTGCGGTCGAGGATGGCCTGAACCACGGCATCGCGCACATCTTCTTGCGCAATGGCGGCCAGCATGGCCGCGGTCTCCGGCGAGATTTCTCTTTTGCCCGCGCGCATCGAAGAGATGGAGGCGCAGCTTGTGCCTATCCGCCTTGCCACTTCTGTGTAGGTTCCGCACTTCTCTTTGGCTTTGTCTATTAGGGTTATTACTGGTTCCATAACATCAACCTTGGTAATTCATTTCAATGGATTGTCGATTTTGATCTGTCGGGATGGCCATAATTTGCATGGTGAAACGCAAGAAATGCGGCCACCCATGAATATACCTTTAATTTCAGTCTAAAAGGCAATCTGTTGTGCAATTGTGTCTCTTTCTGGCTTCAGCGTTGGCGTTTGCGCCAGCTTGGCCTGACTGCCTTGCCCTCGCCAGCCAGTGGATCAAATTAATAATTTAGTTTTCATTATTTTCCTGATTGGCGTTAATTCCGGGTATTTATGTAGTCTTTTTTCTACTTTTTGGGAGAAAGATTAAACGCGGTGATTTGCCGCGGGACGCGCGCGCAGCGGGGCACAAGTGGGCGGTCCAATGCGGCAAAAGGCCCCAGGAAGGCGCGCGGCGGCGGCAGTTGAGTTGTTGGTGGAACGCGCGGGCTTGCTTCAGGCGGCCAGCAGGCCGACTTTGAAGGCGACAATGGGCGCGCTGAAGTCGGCAAAGGTTGAGCCGAGCGCGATTTCGCCAGTGGAGCGCAGCGGGCATTTTTTGCCCTTGATCTGCATTTGCGTGCCGCCAGCGTCCAGAAAGCGCACCGCCGTGCCAAAGGTGCTGAGGTCGGTGAGCACGATGGCGCCGTTGATGAGTTCGATGCGCGCGTGCTGGCGCGAGACGCGCTGGTCGCTGACGACAAAGGCGCAGTCGGGCGTGCGGCCAATGCCAATGGGCAGTTCCTGCTGCGAAAACACTTTGTTCAGTCCGAGCCAGGCCAGCGCGATGCCCATATTGGCGGCGGTTTTTTGCGCGCCGGACGGCGCCGCCGGGGGGGACAGCGGATCGGTCAGGCTGGCGCGCACGGTCATCAGGTCGGTGGCCAGGTTTTCGTCCCATTCGATCTGGAACACCGAGTGCGGATGCGCCAGCCCCTGAATGCGCAGAATGCCCAGGGAGCGGTAGCCCACGGTGTCGAGCAGGTTCTCGCCGGGCGACGGCGCGCCCGCCGCCTCTTGCTGGCGCTGGGCGCGGATGAGGCCGATGGCGGTGTCGCTGACCAGTATGACGTTGGGCGCGGCAATTGCGGCCATGCGCAAGGCCAGGTGGGTAACGGTTTCGCCCTGGATTTCCGCTTCCAGCTCGTGCGGGGGCACTTCGCCCGCGGACAAGCCAATCCTCAGGGGCATGCGCAGCACATCGGGCCAGTTTTGCAGCCGCTCTGAATGGTTGCGTTGCAGGAAGATGGCGGCGCTGAGCGCGGCGGTGCTGTCCTCAAACAGCGCCAGCACACCCGTGCCCAGTGATTTGATGCTCTGGCCGCTGTGCGCCTGGCATACGCGCCCGATCCAGGTCTTGAGTTTGGAGACCGCTTCGGTCACTGTGGGAAGGGCTTCCGGATCCTGGGCGGCGACGCTTTCAACAAGGTCGACAAACAAAATGGTTTGCGCAGACATTCGGCTCTTATAACAAACGCCTTCGGGTTGGGCAACAAAAACGCGGCCAGCCTGTGGCCTGAACGCACTTGAGGCGCGCATGCCCATGCGCCCTTTTCCCCCGCGCCCGCCGGGCCGCAAGGCAAGAAACGCCTCTGGCATGAAGCGGCCTTTCTTGCGGCACGCCGCTGGCCGACGCGGGCGACGATCAGAACGCGAAGCGGCCCTCGGCAACCCGCGTGCCCAGCGCCTCGCGCTCGCTGGGCTTTTCGCGCGCCTTCAGGGCATCGGGCAGGCTGTCCGGATTTCCTCTTTTGCCGATGACGATGAAGGCTTCTACCTGATGGTCCGCGGGCACGTTCAGGCTCTTGCGCGCTTTTTCCTTGTCGATACCGCTGATGATGTGCGCGCCCCATCCGGCAATGCTGGCTTGCAGCGCAAGATAGGCCACCGCCGCGCCCGTGTCAAACGAGTGGCTGCCGGTCACAACAACCTTGTCGCTGCCGGGCGGCGTGAATTGCTGCGCCGAAAGCGCGGCAACCAGAACGCTGGCGTGCTCGGCCCAGGCGCGGTTGAACGGAATCAGGCAATCGAGGTACTCGGCCCAGAACGCGCCGCCGCGCCTGGCATAGAGAAAGCGCCAGGGCTGCGAGTTGTAGGCCGAAGGCGCCCAGCGCGCCGCCTCGAACAGGCGCAGCAAGTCAGCGTCGCTCAAAGTCGCCGCGGCGTCAAACGCGCGCGGTGACCAGCGTTCAGGAAAAATGGGCGAAACGCCCCGCTCGATGGGTCGTGTCATGATGGGTTTCCTTTGTCAATCAATGGCAGGCAAAAAA
>JAISNB010000153.1 GCA_031276435.1 Burkholderiaceae bacterium
AGCCCGTATTTTGCAAGGATGGGATGTGAAAAATGAGTGAAGTCGTTACCGAGAAGTTTGTCGGCATCGATGTCTCCAAAGCCACGCTGGATGTGCACATCGACACCGACAAGAAGTCGATGCATGTGGATTACGACGACGCGGGCCTTGCCCGGATCGTGTCGTGCTTGCAAGAATCCGCGCCAACGCTGGTGGTCATGGAAGCCACAGGTGGTCTGGAAGTGCGTGTGGCAACGGAACTGGCGCGCCATGGTTTGCCGGTGGCAGTGGTCAATCCACGCCAGGCACGTGATTTTGCGCGCGCCAAGGGCTGCCTGGCCAAGACTGATCGGGTCGATGCAATGGTCTTGGCTGCCTTTGCGCGTTGTATTCGTCCACAAGTGCGCCCGCTCAAGGATGAGCAAACGCGCGCACTCGATGAACTGCTCAGCCGCAGAAGGCAATTGGTCGAAAACTGCGTGCAGGAAAAGCTGCGCAGCCGGATGGCTGTTTCCAGGAAAGTGCAAAAGAACCTGCAAGCGCACGTTGAGTGGCTGGAAAAGAACATTGCCGACATCGACAACGATCTGGAGCAAAACCTGCGCGCATCGGCCGTTTGGCGTGTGAAGGAGGATTTGCTGCGCGGCATACCGGGTGTTGGTCAAATCACCACCTGGACTGTGTTGCTCAAATGCCCGGAACTGGGGCAGATGGATCGGCGGCAAATCGCGGCGCTGGCGGGTGTGGCCCCGCTGGCCAATGACAGCGGCAAGCGTTTCATCTGGGGTGGACGCGCAGATGTGCGGGCAGTGCTGTACATGGCGGCGCTGACGGCCAAGCGCCACAACCCGGTGGTCAAGGCTTTTGCGGAACGGCTGAAACAGGTGGGCAAGCCGCCGAAGGTGCTCATCGTGGCTTGCATGAGGAAACTGCTGACCATCATGAACGCCATGCTCAAGCACGGCACGCCTTGGCAATCCCAAGGCGTGCGACCAGAGGAGGCGCTCTGTCCGGGATGAGAATTTGTCATCGACACTGACCGCAAAAATGCTTGACAGCGAACACGGTTGCTCTCTCGCCCCTTCGGGGCGCTCTCTCCCTTAAAGGGAGAGAGGAAGGCCTGCGGCCTTCCTGGCGTTTCTTCAGCTTGCGTTTCGACATTTCCTGATGGCTGAGCCGCTTGCTTCATAGATTGCCATGTCGACTGCACTCCTCGCAATGCCGCAGTGAAGCATGCGCAATGGCGGAAACAGAGTGCGTGCCTCTCTTCAGCCTGCGCCAAGGCTGTCGCGCAGATGTGCGGAGATGGATTGCTTTTCGCCACGCCTTCAGCGCGCTTGCACGGCGTGTGACTCTTTTTGGCGCGTGGGCGGGTCGCTACCTGTCAGCCGCGAGCGCAGGCGCAGACGAAGCAGCAGTCCGGCGGTAAAGCAGCAGAACGTCGGTTTTCTCGGTGGGGCGGCGCACGCGCTGCACATACCGCCAAGTGCGTTCATCCACGCGCGCTTGCGCCTGGGCATCGGCCAGCAGCCAGTCGCAGCGGACAGGCCCGCCCACCGGCTCGATGGCCCAACCGCCATGAATCCACGCGCCCGCCAGTTGTGCCGTGCTCAGTTTCAGCGTTTCCACGCAGCCCGCCTCGCCCACCACCGCGCGCACGCGCTGCATTTGCGGCGCAAGGCTGCGCCCGTAGTTCAGGGCAGGCAGCCACAGGGTCATCAGCAGCAACCAGCACAGCGCGGCGCCGGATGCTGGCAACACCAGGCTTTTCCACAGCGCTGTGCGGTGGCGTCCCGTGCGCCAGCATGCCAGATGCAGCCAGGCCAGGCTGGCCAGCAGCGCGGCAATCAGGGCTGGCCACTGGAAAACAGGCTCGAAACCCGGCGCCAGCCGCGCCACGTTGGCCGCGGGCTTGGCCGGAATTCCGGTTTGCAGCGACAACCAGACCACCCAGATCACGATGGCCCAAACGGTGAAAAACAGCACCGAAAACCAGTCGATCAGCGCAGATACGCTGCGCCGCAGCGTCGGCAGGGCAAAGGCGGCCAGCGTCGCCAGGGCTGGCAGCGCCAGCAGCAGGGCGCGATCCGGGGCATTGGTCAGCACGGTGTTGACCAATGGCACGCTGGCCATCATGACGGGCAGGCCCAGATGCCGATACCAGCGCACCTGCATCAGTTGATGCCGCCAGCGCCACAGCGCCCACAGCACCAGCGGCCAGCTCGGCCAGGTAAACCACAGCAGCAGCCGGATCAGCGCCTGCCAGTCGCTCCAGCGTTGGGGCGGGGCCAATTGCCAGCGCACCAGATCCAGCCCCGCGACAAGAACCAGAAGGCCGACGGTGATGGCCGCCATGCCAGAGAGCACGCGCGCGCGCCGCGGCGCGGGCAGTTCTTCATCAGGGGAAAGGCACACGCCCAAAAGCGTCAGCAGCGCCCAAACCAGTGCGGTGACGGGCGCGCCCGACAAGGCCAGCGCCGGAAAAGCCAGAGCCAGCGCAACCCAGGCCGCGCGTGGGCGCGGCTGCAAGGCGGCCACGCCAAAATAAATCCAACTGGCAAAAGCCAATTGGGCCAGAGCGGGCGTGGTCTCGTGCGAAAGCTGCGCCAGCCCCAGTGTGGCAATCAGCGCCAGCAAACTGGCGTCGGCCAGCGCACGGGCGTAGTCGAGGGGCCGCGCCTCGCCGCCAAAGGCAAACGCCACGGGTTGCGCGCCACGGTGTTGCGCCAGGAAAAAAGTGGTCAGCCAGGTGGCCACCAGTGTGGCAACCAGCAGCAGCGCAAACGGGACGCGCACGGCAAACGCTGGCGCCAGCCAGTCGGGCGCAAGATGCAACGCCAGCGCGCCAATCCAGTAAGGCATCAGGGCGCCGCTTTCAGCCGCCTGCCCCATCAGTGTGGGTTCAAGCCACGCCCCAAAAGGTGCATCGCGCAGCGCCAGCATGTGGGCGTAGCCGGAAATATCGGCATTTCTCCAAGGATCGCGGCCAATGTAACCCGGCGCCACATAGGCCAGGCAAATTGCAATCAAGGCCCAGCGCGGCAGGCGGCGCGCGGCATCCTGGGCGACGATGGCAGGCGATGGGTAATGCAAGACTCAGGCGGCGGGCAAGGCGCCGGTGGCTAAAAACAGGTATTTTGACCGAGACGACAAGGGCGCCGCGCGTCTGCTTGTGGCAAGCCGATGGCCCCCTTGCCGCCTTGCGCGGGCGGCGGGCGGGCCGCTGGCCTTGCGGCAAAACAAAAGGCAGCGCGGAAAACCGGGCTGCCCCTGCTGCGCCGAGCGCGCAAGCGCCGCAATCAGCGCGCGATCTTGCCGTAGCGGTTGCGGAACCTTTCCACGCGGCCACCCATGTTGTCCACGGATTTCTGGGTGCCCGTGTAGAAGGGATGCGACTCGCTGGAAGTGTCGAGCTTGAACAGCGGCAACTCACGACCATCGTCGCTCTTGCCCGTTTCCTTGGTGTTCGCGCAAGAGCGCGTGACAAACTTGAAGCCGCTGGAGACGTCCACAAAAAGCACTTCGCGGTAATCGGGGTGAATGCCTTCACGCATGATGAAATTCCTTGATCTTGGGGTCGCTGCGGCAGCCGCGCCAGCCATCTGGCGTACTTTCCGCAAAGCCGTAAATTCTATCAGTTCCAGCAGCCGACAGGCAAACGACAGCAATGGCCGCCGCCGCGCGCCCGCAATCAGAGACCTGCGGCCCCGTCTCGTCATGGCGCTTCCTTGTTGTCCTGCCGGGGTTCTGGCGCCGCCGCCCGAAGGTGTCGCGCCCTGGCGACTTCTTCGCGCACGGCGGGCGATTCGTCTGCGCCGAAGCGGCGGTCGATGGTTTCAAAAACGGCCCGCGCTTCCGCGCCCCGGCCCTGTTTGTCCAGAAGCGCGGCCTTGGCGGACAAGGCCGGAACAACCCACGGACGCAGCCGGTCGTTCTCGCCGTAGCGACGGTCGATCTCTTCATAGAGGACAATGGCGGCCTCGGGTTTGCCCTGTTTTTCCAGGAACGCGCCCTTGTCAAGCAGGGCTTCGGTGATCTGCCGGAGCACCAGGTCGCTGTCGTCCTCGCCGTAGCGGCGCAGGATGTCCTCCTGAATGGCCACCGCCTCCGCTTCCCGGCCTTGTTGCGCCAGGGTCATGGCCTTGGCAAGAAATGCGCGGACGATCCGCACACGCACATTGACCGATTCGTCCTTGCCAAAGCGGCGGAGAATCTCTTCCAGCACGGCCTTCTCCTGCGCGCTCCGGCCCAGTGCTTCCAGTGTGTTTCCCTTGAACAGGAGCGCGGTGACAAGCTGCTGA
>JAISNB010000158.1 GCA_031276435.1 Burkholderiaceae bacterium
ACCAGCGAGGCACAGCGGCCCCTGTCGGCCGCGGCCTCGATGGCCGCCACGAGCCGCGCCACATGGGTGACCACCACGACCTGGGTTGAGGCCGCCGCGCGCGCGATCAAGCGGCCCAGCGCGGGCAGCAGGTCGGGGTGCAGGCTTGTCTCTGGCTCGTTGAGCACCAGCAGCGGTGGCGGACGCGGGGTCAGCAGCGCCGCCACCCACAGCAGGTAGCGCAGTGTGCCGTCGGACAGTTCGGCGGCGCGCAGTGGCCGCAGCAGGCCCGGTTGTGCCATGAGCAGTTCAAAGCGATCACCCTGCACGTCGATTTCCAGCGCGGCACCGGCAAACGCATCGCGCACGGCTTCACGCAGGGCATCGCTGTCGCCGATTTCCTGGATGGTGGCGATGGCCGCCGCCAGGTCGGCGCCTTCGTGATCGAGCACCACCGTGCGCGTGCCCAACTGCGGCACGCGCGCTGGCGCTTCGCGGTCGCTGCGGAAATGGTCGTAGAACCGCCAAGCCCGCATTTGCTCGCGCAGTGCCAGCAATTCCGGAGCGCCGGCGGGGTCGAGGTGTTCGGCCAGCATGCTGGCGTAGACCGGCAGGCGTCGTCCAACCGGCTGCCAGCCGCCATTGTCGCCACGCACTTGCAGCAAGGCGCCTTCGCGGCGCACCAGCAGTGCGGCAGGCCGCAGGACGGGGCCGCTCCAGACCATTTCGCTTTTGATTTCTGGATCGCGCGAGAACACCGAGGGCGGTATGGGCGGCGGCAGGCCGATGTCGATGGCGTAGCCAAATTCGCTTGCTCCTTCGCCCGCAAAGCCCAGTCGCAGGTTCACCGGCCCGCTGCGCCGCACGCCTTGAACGGGGATTTCGCCGCGCAGCATGGCCGCCGAGAATCGCTCCGGCCCCGCCCACAGTACGGAGTCCAGTCCCCCTTCGCGCGCCAGCGCGCGCACGACGCCGCCCTGGGCCGTTTCGGCCAGCAGTCGCAAGGCGCGATAAACGCTGGATTTGCCGCTGCCGTTGGGGCCGGTGACCACCGTCAGGCCAGCCAGCGGCACACGCATTTGCCGCAGCGAGCGGTAATTGGCGATTGCCAGTGTGCCAATCATGTTGTTTGGCGCCGGGCGCTGGCGCGCGTCGCTAGGCGTCGGCAGCGCCGAGTTCGTCGGCGCGCGCCTGCGCGGCGGCAAAGTCCAGGTTGCCGCTGTAGATGGCGCGGCCACAGATGACGCCTTCCACGCCTTCGGCCTGCACGGCGCACAGTGCCTCGATGTCGGCCATGCCCGACAGTCCGCCCGAGGCGATGACGGGGATGCGCAACGCCTGCGCAAGCTGCACGGTGGCTTCGATGTTGATGCCGCTGAGCATGCCGTCGCGCCCGATGTCGGTGTAAATGATGCTCTCCACGCCCCAGTCCTCGAACTTGCGGGCCAGATCCACCACCGCGTGTCCCGTCAGCTTGCTCCAGCCATCCGTGGCCACTTTGCCGTCCCGGGCGTCCAGTCCCACGATGATGTGTCCGCCAAAGGCGCTGCACGCGTCGCGCAGAAAGCCGGGGTTCTTGACCGCGGCTGTGCCGATGATGACGTAGCGCAATCCGGCGTCCAGGTATTGCTCGATCGTGTCCAGATCGCGGATGCCGCCGCCCAGTTGCACGGGGATGTCTTCGCCCACTTCGCGCAGGATGGTTTTGACGGCGCCCAGGTTCTTGGGCTTGCCAGCGAAGGCGCCGTTGAGGTCAACCAGATGCAGGCGGCGCGCTCCGGCGTCCAGCCAGCGCGCGGCCATGGCGGCGGGGTCCTGGCCAAAGGTGGTGGCCTGATCCATGTCGCCTTGCTTGAGGCGCACGCAGTGGCCGTCCTTGAGGTCGATGGCGGGTATCAGCAACATACGGGGGCAGGAAGTTGAGTTTGGAAAAGCCGGAAGGATTGGTGGTGGCAGCAGCGATGGCCGGTAGCGTTACAGGGGCGCGCGCGGCAGCGGTGATTGATCAGCCTGTCAAGGGTTCCAGTGCAGGAAATTGCGGTACAGGGCAAGGCCCTGGTCGGCGCTTTTTTCCGGGTGGAACTGGGTGGCGAAAATGTTGTCGCGGGCGATGGCCGAGGCAAAGCGCCCGCCATAATCGCTCAGGCCCACGCTGTGCGCGCTGTCGCGCGGACGCGCATAAAAGCTGTGCACAAAATAAAACCAGCTGCCATCGGGCACGCTGCCCCACACCGGGTGCGCGCGCGCTTGCAGCACGCGGTTCCAGCCCATTTGCGGCACTTTGTAGCGGCTGCCGTCGGGGGCCTGGCGGCCCGCCAGGTCAAAGCGGACGACTTCGCCCGCAATCAGGCCCAGGCCTGGCGTGCCGGCTGCGGTGTGGCCTTCGGCGCTGTGATCGAGCAGCATTTGCATGCCCACGCACACGCCAAACAGCGGTTTGCTGGCCGCGGCGTGCAGCACCGATTCCAGCAGGCCCGATTCGCGCAACTCGCGCATGCAGTCGGCCATGGCGCCCTGGCCCGGCAGCACCACGCGATGCGCGTCGCGCACCTGTTGCGGGTTGGCGGTGATGATGGCCGTCACTTGCGTGTCGGCGCAAGCGGCGATGACCGCCTGCGCCACCGAGCGCAGGTTGCCCATGCCGTAATCGACCACGGCCACGGTTTGTCCTCTGGCGCTTGTGTTCATGCTCGGGTTGCGCTGTGATGGGTGACAACAAAAAAAGAAGCGGGCTGCCGTCAGTTCCCGGTTACAGCACGCCCTTGGTCGAGGGCACCTGCCCGGCGGCACGCGCGTCATGCGCCACGGCCATGCGCAGCGCGCGGCCAAAGGCCTTGAAGATGGTTTCGGCCTGATGGTGCGCATTGCTGCCGCGCAGGTTGTCGATGTGCAGCGTGATGAAAGCGTGGTTGACCAGTCCCTGGAAAAACTCCGGCAGCAACTGCGCATCAAACGCGCCGATGCTGCCGCTGCTCAGGTGCATGTCACCGGCCAGGCCGGGGCGACCCGAAAAGTCGATCACCACGCGCGAGAGCGCCTCGTCCAGCGGCACATAGGCGTGGCCGTAGCGGTTGATGCCGCGCTTGTCGCCCACCGCCGCGTACAGTGCCTGCCCGATGGCAATGCCCGCGTCTTCCACCGTGTGATGGCCGTCGACATGCAAATCGCCTTCGGCCCGCACATCCAGGTCGACCATGCCATGGCGCGCGATCTGTTCGAGCATGTGGTCAAAAAAACCGATGCCCGTGGCGATGCGCGCCTGCCCCTGTCCGTCGAGGTTGAGGCGCACCGAAATCCGCGTTTCCGCCGTGGCGCGGGAAACCTCGGCAATGCGCGGCCCGGGCGCGGCGGCGGCAGCCAGCGGTAAAGAGGTGTTGCTCATAGCGAATCCTGTAGCGCGGCCAGCATTTGCGCATTCTCAGGGGCACTGCCCACCGTCAGGCGCAGGCAGCCAGCCAGCATGGGATGCATTGTAGAAACGTTCTTGACCAGCACCTTGCGCGCGCGCATGCCCTCAAAAACGCGCTGCGCCGCGTGCGCGTCGGCCTGGGCGTCGCCGCTGTCGGCCACGCGCGCCAGAACCATGTTGCCCTCGCTCGGATAAGGGCGCACGCCTGGCATGGCTGCCAGCGCGTCCAGCAGCGCCGCGCGCTGCGCGCGAATGGCCGCCGCCTGCGCCGCGAATTCGTCCGCGTGCTCCAGCGCGAACAGCGCGCACTCGATGTTCAGCGCGCTCAGGTTGTACGGCGGGCGTACCTTGTCGATTTGCGCAATCAGCCGCGCATCGCCCATCAGATACCCCACGCGCACCCCGGCCAGGCCAAATTTGCTCAGCGTGCGCATCACCAGCACATGGCTGTGCGCCGCCGCGTCGGCGCGCGCCACATCCAGCCAAGTGCGGGTGGCAAAAGGCTGGTAGGCCTCGTCCAGCACCAGCAATGCGCCCCGCGCGGCCTGCGCAGCCGCAATGCGCGCAATCGTCGCCGCGTCCCACAGCGTACCCGTGGGGTTGTTGGGATGGGCCAGATACACCAGCGCCGGGCCGTGCCGCTCGATGGCCGCCAGCATGGCCGCCTCGTCCAGCGCAAAATCCGCCGCCAGCGGCACCGCGTGAAAACCCAGCCCCTGCAACTGCGCGCTGAGCTGGTACATCACAAAACTGGGCGCTGGTGCCAGAATGCTCGCGCCCGGCACATCGCAAGCCAGCGCCAGCAGGCCGATCAACTCGTCCGAGCCGTTGCCCAGCATCAAGGCCCAACCCGCGGGCAAACCGGCATGGCGCGCCAGCGCCGCGCGCAAATCATCGGCCCGCCCGCCCGGATAGCGGTTGATCGCCACCTGCCCCAGCCGCTCGCCCAACGTCTGCCGCAACGCGGGCGGCAGGCGGTACGGATTTTCCATGGCATCCATCTTGAGCAGCCCGGTCGAATCTGGCACCGCATAAGCGTGCATGCCCTGCACATCGGGACGAATGCGCGCCAGCGCGGCAATCAATTCGGGCGGAGTGGAAGTCATGGCCTGTATTTGCAAAACAACCCGCCCGGCGCGGGCGGCAAGGCCGCTATTGTCGCGCCACTCGCGCGCGGGCGACAGCGGCAAATACCCCGATGGCCCGCTGCGCCCAGGGCCATGGCCAAAAGACTGGGCGCGCCGTAAAGCGCGCACGTGCCCAAAACGCCACGCGCCGCGCGCGCAAACTAAAATACGTGCCAGTTTGCGGCCTGTGGTTCCGGCGGGCGCGCGGCTTTTCTTTTTTTCGGAACCATGTCGAGGAAAACCATGTACAAAAACCTCGTGACCACGCTGGCTGCGGCCTGCGCGCTGATCGCACCCCCTTGCGCACCCCCTTCAGAGGGGCAAGCGCCCGCATCGGCGGACAGCAGCCCCCTGAAAGTGGGTTTCCTGTACGTATCGCCCGTCACACAGGCAGGCTGGACGCGCCAGCACGACGATGCCCGGCTCGCGCTGCAAAAAGCCCTGGGCGCGCAAGTGCAAACCACGGTGGTGGAAAACGTGCCCGAAGGCGCCGACGCCGAGCGCGTGCTGCGCGATCTGGCGCGTCAGGGCCATCAATTGATCTTCACCACGAGTTTTGGCTACGCCAACCCGGTGCTGAAAGTGGCCCGCGAATTTCCGCAAACCAAATTCGAATGCCTGACCTGCCCGCAAGGCGCGGCCAACGTCGCCACCGCCAACGCGCGCTTTTACGAAGGCCGTTATCTGGCTGGCATTGCCGCGGGCCATATGAGCCAAAGCCATGTGGCCGGGTATGTGGCGGGGTTTCCGATTCCCGAAGTCATTCAGGGCATCAACGCCTTCACGCTTGGCATGCGCAGCGTCAACCCCAAGGCCACGGTGCAAGTGCTGTGGCTCAATGACTGGTTCAATCCGGGGCGCGAGCGCGAGGCGGCCATGACGCTGATGGATCAGGGCGCCGACGTGCTGGCCTTTCACACCGGATCAACCGCCGTCATGCGCGCCGCCGAAGAGCGCGGCAAACTGGCCATTGCCTACCACTCCGACATGCTCGCCGCAGCACCCAACGCGCAACTGCTGGCGGTCAGCCACCATTGGGACGACTACGACACGCGCCGCGCGCGCGAATGGCTGCAAGGCCGCTGGCGGCCCGCCGAAATCTGGGGCGGCGTGCGCGAAGGCATGATCCGCGTGGGCGCATTCGGCCCCAAAGTGCCCGCTGCCGTCCGGCAAGAAGTGCTGGCGCGCCAGAAAGAGCTGGCCGACGGAAAGATCCACCCGTTTGCCGGACCGGTTCTGGACAACACGGGCAAACTGCAAGTGCGCGCGGGCCAGCAACTCGACCACGCGCAAATTCAGGGCATGAACTGGCTGGCCCAAGGCGTGCGCGGCAGGATTTGAGAACCCCGGCCTGGCGGCCATAAAAAAACCCCTGGTATCACAAACCAGAGGTTTTTTGCGGGCTTGGGTTTTACCCCGCGCCCCGGAGAAAGGGCAATCTCAGAGGGCGAATTGCGCGCGATCCTTGCCTTCGATCCACTTGGGCGCCTTGCCGCGGCCTGTCCAGGTCGCGCCAGTTGCGGGATCGCGGTATTTGGGCGCGACCTTGGTGCCCGCCGTGGCGCTTTTGCGACCGCGCGAACTGCGGATGCCAGAGAATACGTCCCTCTCTGTCAGCCCATATTCGGCGATCACCGCGCGCACTCTGGTAACGGCATCGGCGATTTCACGCTTTCTGGCCTCTTCGATTTGGCGGTCGAGGGCTTCTTTTTGCCTCAATAAGTCTTGATAGCTGCTCATGGGTTGTGTCCTTTCATTAAGTTAACAGTCAAGCAACGGAGCGTAGTCTAACACCAAACATAAAGCAGCGCACAAGGGTGTTTATTTTTGGCAACACTGCTGCCCGCTTTGCGCCCGCTGTGCCATTAACTGGCATGCGCTCCGGCGGGGAAATTGTCCCTCTCTGCCACTCTGTGCACGCCGGGCGCTCAGAGGCCGCGCCGCGCGCTGGAAAATCTGCTTTCCAGCGCGTGGTGTTATCCGTTATTCTGCGGCTTGGCCTCTTGGCGGCGCGGCTTGCGCGCGCTCGCGCTTTGGAAAGTTGTTTGCTTTTCTTTGACATCGCGCAAGTGCCTTGTCGCACTGGAATGCAAGACGCAAAACGCCGCCACTTTGATGCGCGACAAGACTTTGCAACGCCGCAAACCGCGCAAGACGGCAGGAATTTGCCCGCGCCGGACAAGCGCGCAGCGGCGGATTTGACCTGTCCGGTAATGTGGCGCTGCCACGGGCAAATTGCGCGCCGCGCCATATTCGCTTGTGGCAAACACCTTGTTCGCGCATGCGCCCGGATTGGCGGCGACATCTCCCCCACGCACGCACGCACGGCGCTGGAGCCAGCCGCCCCGCTACTGACAAGGCGCTTTGCGCGCGCATAAAACGCGCGGCCCGCACAAATGCCGCCAGGGTTCATGCGCCAGGGCGTTGCGCTTGCCAGAGGCGGCGGCAAACTGGATTATTCCGCCCGCCCACGCCCAAGCGCCATAGCACGCGGGATACCCGAATGCGCGGCTTGTCCCGGGAAGAATGCACGGGCGATATTCAGCGCGGCCTGGCCGCGCGCTGTCACGCTGGTCTTGGGGCATTCAATATCGCCCGGCGCGGCCACACTGGCATGGCGCCCAGCGCGATGCCTGCCATTGCGCCTGTGCATGATGGCGACGACGCTGCGGCTGTTTGCGCGGCACGCAGAAATCGTGTGCAAATTCACGGGCGCGGCGCAAGAAAGAACCCGTTCGGGTTCAAGGTAAAAAAACCGGCTGGCGCGCCCGCAGAAGCATTGCTGTTCCAGGAGCCTGATGAACTGTCCAGCCGGGCCGCTCAAACCTCCGCAATCTGTCCGTGTTTGGGCCACGGGGAGAGAAGATACAAGGGACAATCTCCGCCATGGCGCTTTACTGCATTGGTGATGTTCAGGGTTGCCGCGCGGCGTTTGACCGTCTGCTGGCTGAAATCGATTTCTCGCCCAGTCGCGACCGGCTGATTGTGCTCGGCGATCTGGTCAACCGCGGCCCCGATTCACTGGGCATGCTGCGCCGTTTGATGGCCCTTGGCCACGCGGCGCAAACACTGCTTGGCAACCACGATTTGCACCTGCTTGGCGTGGCCGCGGGCGTGCGGCGCGCGGGCCGCTCCGATACGCTGCAAGACATCCTGGCCGCGCCCGACCGCGCAGCGCTGCTGGACTGGCTGCGCCAGCGCCCCATGGCCTTGCGCCAGCGCGGCGTGCTGATGGTGCACGCGGGCGTATTGCCGCAGTGGAGCGCGGCGCAAACGCTGGCGCTGGCCGCCGAAGTGGAAAGCGTGTTGCGCGCAGCGCGCGACATCAACGACTTCCTGCTGGAGATGTACGGCGATCTGCCCAACCAGTGGCACGACGGCTTGCGCGGCACGGCGCGGCTGCGCGTCATTGTCAACGCGCTCACGCGGCTGCGCTTGTGCACGGCTGACGGGCGCATGGATTTCGAGCGCAAGGGCGACCCGGGCGGTCTGGACGGGCGCGCCGCTGCCGCTGCGGGCCTCATGCCCTGGTTTGATGTGCCGGGCCGCAAAACCGCGCGCGGCGTGGTGGCATTTGGCCACTGGTCAACGCTGGGCAAAACCGACCGCCCCAACCTGCTGGCGCTGGACACGGGCTGCGTCTGGGGCGGTTGCCTGAGCGCCGTGCGCCTGGGGCGCAGCGCGCGTGAGCGTGAATGGTTCCAGGTGCACTGCACGCAAGCGCAAATCCCGACCTTGACGCACAATGGCTGAGCGCCTGTTTGGCGTTTTTCAGCTTGCGAGGTTTTGTGATGACGGATCCGCTTTTCACCCCGACAGAGGCTGGCGCGCTGGCGCTTGCGTCGCGCATTGTCATGGCGCCCCTGACGCGCCGTCGCTCGCCCCACGGCACGCCCGGCGCGTTGACGGCCAGCTACTACGCCCAGCGCGCCAACCCCGAAACCGGCGCCGCGCTGATCATCAGCGAGGCCGCCACCATCAACGCGCAGGCGCAGGGCTACGCCAACACGCCCGGCATGTACGAGCGGGCGCAAATCGAAGCCTGGAAAACCGTGACCGCCGCCGTGCATCAGCGGGGCGGGCGCATCGTCTGCCAGCTCTGGCACGTGGGCCGCGTCTCGCACACGCTGTTGCAGCCCGCACAGGCCGCGCCGGTGGCGCCATCGGCCATCCAGGCGCAAACCCGGATCCATCTGATTGACAAGCGGGGCGCGGGCCGCTATGCGCCCGCCAGCATGCCGCGCGCGCTGCGGCTGGAAGAAATCGGGCACATCGTGCGCGACTTTGCTGCCGCCAGCCGCAATGCGGTGGAATCCGCCGGTTTCGACGGTGTGGAAATCCACGCGGCCAACGGCTACCTGATCGAGCAGTTTCTCAAATCCAGCGCCAACACGCGCCACGACGACTACGGCGGCTCCATCGCCAATCGCGCCCGCTTTCTACTGGAAGTCGCGCGCGCCACATGCGACGCCGTGGGCGGCGCGCGCGTGGGCATTCGCCTCTCGCCCGTCACGCCCTCTGGCGGCATCGACGAGCCTGACCCGCAGCCGCTGTACGAATACGTGCTGCGCGCGCTGGCGCCGCTGGATCTGGCCTATGTCCACATCGTCGAAGGCGCGACCGGCGGCCCGCGCGAGCGGCCCGAGCGCCCCTTTAACTACGCCGCGCTCAAAACCGCTTACCACGCCGCTGGTGGCCACGCCGCGTGGATGCTCAACAACGGCTACGACCCCGATCTGGCCCGCGACGCCATCCGCACAGGCCGCGCCGATCTGGTGTCGTTTGGCCGCGCCTTCATCTCCATGCCCGATCTGGCCGCCCGCATTCGCCAGGGCGGCCCGTACCAGGGCGTCGATCAAAGCACCATCTACGGCGGCGGCGCCAAGGGCTATACCGATTACCCAACGCTGCTGGACGCATGATTCACGATGCCTTGCGGCGCGCGCGCCACCCACCGCGCGCGTGTTTTTTTGCCAGCGCAAGCCCCCCTCCGCCTTGAACGCCATCCGATGGCCTTTTTGAAGGCGCTTTGTTTTTCTTCTGCGGGTTTTGGTGCGCAACCGGGCCACCGGGCCATCGCGCAGGCCATTGCGCGCGTCAGCGTGGCCCCAAAAAAAGACCTTCAGTTGCCGTCGCCAGGCGGCGGCTCCGGCGCTTTGAACAGCGCGGCCATTTTGCGTTTGGCGCGGATGTTGGCCGCCACGACTGCCGCCGCGCCGCCGTTGCGCGCTGCTGTGGCGGCGGCGGGCGCCGGTTCGCTTTCAGCTTGCGGCGCGGGCGGCTCTTCGTAGGGTTTGTCGAAAAACGGATCGGCAGGCGGCGCATTGCGCGGGGCAAAGCGGGGCGCGCGCACGGGTGGCGGCGCGGCATCGCCGCCAGTATCGGCATCGCGTTCGCGCCAAGCGCGTCTCCCGTCGTTGAAGCGCCCGCGCGGCTTTTCCTCGTCAAAAGCCAGATGCTCCGGCTCGATTTTTTTCTTGAGGAGTTTTTCCACATCGGCCATCAGGCGGCTGTCGCGGCGGGTAATCAGCGTGACGGCCAGCCCCTCGGCGCCCGCGCGGCCCGTGCGGCCAATGCGGTGCACGTAGTCTTCGGCGTGGAAAGGCACATCAAAATTGAACACGGCGGGCACATCCTTGATGTCCAGTCCGCGCGCCGCCACATCGGTGGCCACCAGCAGATCGACCGTGCCGTCCTTGAACGCTTGCAGCGCCTTGAGCCGCTCGTCCTGGCTTTTGTCGCCGTGCAGCGCCGTGGTTTTCAGCCCGTCGCGCTCCAGCGCACGCGCCAGCCGCGCGCAGCCGAGCTTGCTGTTGCAAAACACAAAAGCCTGTCGCAACGCGCGGTCGCGCAGCACCTGCCCGATGGCGCGGCGCTTGTCGTCCTCGTCCACCAGATAAAAGCGTTGCTCCACAGTGGCGGCGGTTTCGTTGGGAAGCGCCACCTCAATGGTGATGGGGTTTTGCAGGTAACTGCCCGCCAGGCGGCGAATCTCGGACGAAAAGGTGGCCGAAAACAGCAGCGTGGTGCGGCTTTTGGGCAGATAGCTCAGGATGCGCTGCAAATCGGGCAGAAAGCCGATGTCCAGCATGCGGTCGGCCTCGTCGAGCACCACGTATTCCACATGGCCGAGCACAGCGGTTTTGGCCTCTATGTGGTCCAGCAGGCGCCCGGGGGTGGCCACCAGCACTTCCACGCCCTTGCGCAAGGCTTCAATCTGCGGCTTCATGTCCACGCCGCCAAACACCACGGCGCTGCGCAACGCCGTGTATTTGGCGTATTGCGCAATCTGCTGGGCCACCTGGTCGGCCAGCTCGCGCGTGGGCAGCAGCACCAGCGCGCGCACGGGATGGCGCGCGGGCGATGCCGACACGGTCTCGTGCTTGAGCAAGCGTTGCAGCAGCGGCAGCGAAAAAGCCGCCGTCTTGCCCGTACCCGTTTGCGCCGCGCCCATCACGTCCTGCCCGGCCAGCACCACGGGAATGGCCTGCGCCTGGATGGGCGTCATGTGCTCGTAGCCCATCTCGGCCACGGCGCGCTTCAAAGGCTCGGCCAGCGCGAGCGATGCGTAAGTAGGGGTGCTTGTCATTGCGGGCTATTTTCGCACCGCACGGCATGGCGATGTGTTTTCAAAGCCGGG
>JAISNB010000179.1 GCA_031276435.1 Burkholderiaceae bacterium
ATTCGACATCCTGACGCTCACACGGCCCGCGGCGGCATTTGCTGGCGTGCGCTGCCGCGACGCGGATGACCAGATATTCATCGACCTGGCCGTCGCGCATCGCGCCAATCTCCTCAGCACAGATGCGCAAATACTGGCGCTGCGCCACCGGCTCGCCAGCCTGGGCGTGGCCGTCGCCAGCGTCTGGATGCCAATGACCCCCACCCATGGGCTTAACGCAACGCGCATTTGCAAACAGCCAAACGGAACAAACAACTGAAAACGCATTCGTTCCAAATCAGCCGGTTTGCCACCAGAATTGTTCCCCCTTGGAGGTGCGAAGGGCGCGCAAGAAAAGGGCACGCGATGGATGACTCAGGCCACGCTTTGGGTGGCCGACAGCGGCCTGCCTGCGGCGCGCGCCAAGGGCAAGTGGCCGCCATGGCGGACAATGCGGGCCGGTTGCGCTTTTAGTCCCGGCAGGGCAAACGCCTTCAAAAACAGACACCCAGCAGCTTCCCAGAACACCATGATCGACATACGCGCCCTGAATTTGAGCTATCCCGGCCCGGCGGGGCCGGTGCAGGCGCTCAGGAACATCCATTTGCATGTGCAGGCGGGTGAGGTTTTCGGCATCATCGGGCGCAGCGGAGCGGGCAAAAGCTCGCTGGTGCGCGCCATCAATTTGCTCAATCGCCCGAGCAGCGGCCATGTGGTGGTGGGCGGGCGCGAGATGACCGCGCTGGACGGTGCGCAATTGCGCGCGGCGCGGCGCGAGATTGGCATGATCTTCCAGCATTTCAATTTGCTCTCGTCGCGCACGGTGTTTGACAACGTGGCGCTGCCGCTGGAGTTGGCTTGCATGGACAAGGCGGCCATTCGCGCCCGCGTGGAGCCTTTGCTGGATCTGGTGGGGCTGACGCGCCTGCGCGATCGCTATCCGGCGCAGATCAGCGGCGGGCAAAAGCAGCGCGTGGGCATTGCGCGCGCGCTGGCCAGCAGCCCCAAGGTGCTGCTCTCGGACGAGGCCACGTCGGCGCTCGATCCCGAGACCACGCGCGCCGTGCTGGCCTTGCTCAAGAAGATCAACCAGGAGTTGAATTTGACCATTGTGCTCATTACGCACCAGATGCAGGTGATCAAGCAGGTGGCCGATCGCGTGGCCGTGCTGGACGCGGGCGAGGTTGTCGAGACGGGCCAGGTGCTCGATGTGTTTACCCAGCCGCAGCACGCCATCACGCGCAGCCTGATTGACGAGATTGCACCGCAGGATTTGCCAGCGAGCGTGCTGGCGCACATTCGTGGCATGCAGGCCGAAGTTGCCCGCAAGGGGTTGCGCGGCCAGCTTTGGCGGCTGGTGTTCGCGGGCGAGAGCACTTACAGCAGCGCCGTGGCCGATGTGATCAAGCTCTTCAATGTGGATGTCAGCATCGTGCACGGCCAGGTCGATGAAATCCAGGGCGTTCCGTTTGGCCTGCTGGCCGTGTTTGTGGCCGGTACGCAAGAGCAGCTTGAAGCGGGCAAGACGCATTTGCACAATCTGGGCGTCAAGGCGCGGGAGGTCAGCCATGTTTGACAATTTCAGCGCCGCCATGCTGGGCATGTTTGGCACTTCACTGTGGGAGACCTGCATCATGGTCGGCATCTCTGGCGCGCTGGCCGTGCTGCTGGGCGTGCCCATGGGCGTTTACCTGCGCCTGACCGACCGGGGAGGCGTGCTGGAAAACGCCTGGGCCAACCGCGTCGTGGGCGGCATCGTCAACGCTGTGCGCTCCACGCCTTTCATCATTCTGATGGTCGCCATCATCCCCTTTACGCGGCTGATTGTTGGGTCGTCCATTGGCACGGCGGCGGCCATTGTGCCGCTCACCCTGGCCGCCGCGCCCTTCATGGCGCGGCTGGCGGAAACGTCGCTGCGCGAGGTCGATCAGGGCCTGATCGAAGCGGCGCAATCCATGGGCGCCAGCACCTGGCAAATCGTGCGCAAGGTGCTGCTGCCCGAGGCCATGCCCGGCATTGTGGCGGGCGTCACCATCACACTGGTCAGCCTGACGGGCTATTCCGCCATGGCGGGCGCCGTGGGCGGTGGTGGTCTGGGCGATCTGGGCATCCGCTACGGCTATCAACGCTTTCTGCCCGATGTGATGCTGGCCGTGGTCATCGTGCTCATCGTGTTCGTGCAGGCGCTGCAAAGCCTTGGCGACTGGCTGGTGCGCCGCATGAGCCACAAGTAAGCTTTTTCTTCCCCCCGCGCGTGCAATGCGCATTTCACAATTCACTGAACCCAAGGACATTCATCATGCAAAAACGTCAACTCCTGCAAGCGCTGGCCGCGCTGGCCCTTGCCGCCACCACCACGCCTGCCGCGCAGGCGCAAACCACCCGCATCAAGGTGGGTGTGACGGCTGGCCCGCACGCGCAGGTGATGGAAGCGGTCAAAAAAGTGGCCGTCCGCAACGGGCTGGACATCCAAATCGTCGAATTCAGCGACTACGTGCAACCCAACGCCGCACTGGCCGCGGGCGATCTGGACGCCAACAGCTACCAGCACAAGCCCTACCTGGATCAGCAAGTGGCCGACCGCGGCTACAAACTGGTGGCTGTGGCCCCCACCGTCATGCCCCCGCTGGCGGTGTACTCCAAAAAGGTCAAATCGCTCGACGCGCTCAAAAACGGCGCGCGCGTGGGCATTCCCAACGATCCCAGCAACGAGGGCCGCGCCCTGCTGCTGCTGCAAGCGCAGGGGCTGATCAAACTCAACCCCAAGGCGGGCCTGAAAGCCACTCCGCTGGACGTGGTGGAAAATCCCAAAAACATCCGCTTCGTCGAAATGGACGCCGCGCAACTGCCGCGCTCGCTGGAAGATCTGGACGCTTCCACCGTCAACGCCAATTACGCGCTGGCCGCTGGCCTGAACCCCGTGCGCGACGGCATCGCGCGCGAAGACGCCAAAAGCAGCCAATACATCAACATCCTGGCCGTGCGCGAGCAAGACAAAAACAAACCCTGGGTCGCCGCGCTGATCCGGTCCTTCCACTCCCCCGAAGTCAAGAAATACGTCGAAGACGAATTCAAGGGCAGCCTGATTCCAAGCTGGTAAGTTCTTCTTTGACCCCATTGCGCGGCGCCGCTCGGGCGAAGCGAAGCCCGCCAGAACAAAGGGGTGCGGCGCGTGCGTGGGCTTCTCGCGTGGACGCACTGCGTCAAATGACGTTGCGCGCTTGCTGATCGGCGTGGTAGCTCGATCGCACCAGCGCGCCGATGGCCGCATGCCTGAAGCCCATTTTGCGGGCTTCTTCCTCGAACATTTTGAATGTGTCGGGGTGTACGTAGCGCAGTACGGGCAGGTGGCTGCCGCTGGGGGCAAGGTATTGGCCGATGGTGAGCATGTCCACGCCATGCGCGCGCATGTCGCGCATGACTTGCAGGATTTCTTCGTCGGTTTCGCCCAAGCCAACCATGAGGCCGCTTTTGGTGGGCACGTGCGGGCAGCGGGTTTTGAATTTTTTGAGCAGGGCAAGGCTGAATTGGTAGTCGGCGCCGGGGCGCGCCTGCTTGTACAGGCGCGGTACGGTTTCGAGGTTGTGGTTCATGATGTCGGGCGGCGTCGATTGCAGGATGTCGAGCGCGCGCTCGTCGCGGCCACGGAAGTCGGGCGTGAGGATTTCGATGCGTGTGGCGGGCGATTTTTCGCGCGCGGCGCGGATGCAGTCCACGAAGTGCTGGCTGCCGCCGTCGCGCAGGTCGTCGCGGTCGACGCTGGTGATGACCACGTATTGCAGTTTGAGTTGCGCGATGGTGTTGGCCAGGTTGGCTGGCTCTTGCGCATCCAGCGGGTCGGGTCTGCCATGGCCGACATCGCAAAAAGGGCAGCGCCGCGTGCATTTGTCGCCCATGATCATGAAGGTGGCAGTGCCGTGGCCAAAGCATTCGCCAATGTTGGGGCAACTGGCTTCTTCGCAGACGGTGACGAGCCTGTTTTGGCGCAGGATGTTCTTGATTTCGATGAATCGCTTGCTGGAGCCGCCAGCCTTGACGCGGATCCATTCGGGTTTTTTGAGGGGCGGTCCGCCCGGTTGTACTTTGACGGGGATGCGGGCGAGTTTGGCGGCGGCTTTTTGTTTGGCCGTGGGGTCGTAGGCGTGCGCGGGTTGGGGTGTGCGCACTGCGGGCGCGCTGGGGCCGGGTGCGGTGGCGGATGGCGCGGGGCCGTTGTTTTGGGTGTTCGTGGACATGCGGTTGGGTTGGAGCTGGCTGCTGCAGGCCGGTTGGCGGCGCTTCAGGTTCTGAGCAGGCGTTGCAGGTGCCAAGCCAGCAGTTGGGCGACGTGGAGCAGGCCCGCCTGGACGCCAATTGTAGAAAGGTCCACGGTTTGCAAGCCCGCGTAGCCGCAAGGGTTGATGCGCTGGTAGGGTTGCAGGTCCATGGCGACGTTGAGCGCCACGCCGTGGCGGGTGCGGTGGTTGCTGACTTTGATGCCCAGTGCGGCGATTTTGCCCAGGCCGGAGAAGTCGGGTTGCGGTTTGGGCGCGCCGGGGACGCGGCGCGCGGGTTTTTGCGGCAGCGCGGCGTGTCCGAAAGGGTCTTGCAGCCGCACGTAGATGCCGGGGGCGCCGGCTACGCGGTGGCCGGTGACGCCCAGATCGGCCAGTGTGCGCAGGACGGCTTCTTCGAGCCGGTACACGTATTCCTTGACGAAGTAGCCGCGCGTTTTCAGGTCGATCAGCGGGTAGGCCACTACTTGTCCGGGGCCGTGGTAGGTGACTTGCCCGCCGCGGTCGGTTTGTACGACGGGGATGTCGCCCGGCGCCAGCAGGTGTTCGGGTTTGCCCGCCAGGCCAAGGGTGAATACGGGCGGGTGTTGGCAAAGCCAGAGTTGTTCCTGGAAATCGGCGGGGCTGGCGGCAGTGAGCGCCTGCATGCGCTGGAGGGTGACCAGGTAGTCGGCGCGATCCAGCCAGAGGGTTTCCATGGTGTGCGACGCGCTGGTGCGATCAGAGGACGACTTTGACCATGGGGTGGCTGGTCAAGGCGCGGTAGAGGTTGTCGAGTTGCTCGCGGCTGGTGGCGGTGACGGTGATGGTCAGGCCCAGGTAGTTGCCTTTGCCGCTTGCGCGCAGTTCGATGGTGGCGGCGTCAAAGGCGGGGTCGAATTGCCGCGCCACTTGCGCGATGGCGTGCACAAAGCCATCTTGCCGCGCGCCCATGACTTTGATGGGAAACGCACAGGGGTACTGGATGGGCGATTGGCCATCCGGGCGCGCGGGGCCGGGCGCGCCCACAGGGGTGGCGGTGGTGCCGGGTTTGCTGGTCATGCCGGGGTTTGCTCCTTGGCTTGTTGATAGGCGGCGTAGATTTTCTGGTAGACGGGGCCGGGCTGGCCGCTGCCGACCGGCCTGCCGTCGAGGCGGGTGACGGGCAGCACTTCCTTGACGGACGAGGACAGCAGCAGCTCGTCGGCGGCGAGAACTTCGGCGCGCGGTATGCGGCGCAGCGCGAACGGGATGCTGGCGGCGCGGCAGATTTCCTCGATGAGGCCGTAGCGAATGCCTTCGAGCACCAGATTGTCTTTGGGTGGCCCCATGACTTTGCCGTCCTTGACCACCCAGACGTTGCTGGCCGCGGCTTCACTGAGAAAGCCGTCACGAAACAGGATGGTTTCAACCGCGCCAGCGTCGGCGCTGATTTGGCGCGCGAACACCGCGCCGAGCAGGCTGATGGATTTGATGTGCGCTTTTTTCCAGCGGAAGTCGTCCGCCGTCACGCAGGCCACGCCTGCGGCGCGTTGCCCCGCGCAAGGCGCTTGCATGGGCAGGCAGGTGGCAAACACGGTGGGTGTCAGGCCAGGCAGCATGACGTGTTCGCGCAGCGCGACGCCGCGCGTAATCTGCAAGTAGTAGAACCAGTCGGGCGTGGTTGCCGCTTCAGGGTGGGCGGCAATCAGATCGAGCGCGATCTGTTTCCATTCGGCGCGGGTGTGCGGATTTTCGATGCGCACTTCTTCCAGGCTGCGCTCCAGGCGCGCCATGTGTTGCTCGAAGCGAAACAGGCGCGGCGCCTGGCCCGGGCGGCCGCCATAGACGGGGATGCCTTCGTACACGCCATCGCCAAAGATGAAGCCGCGATCCAGCGCAGAGACGCGGGCCTTGTCCAGCGTGGTGATTGCGCCGTTCAGGTGGCAGGGCAGGGCTGGAAGATGCGATGAAAAGTCAGTGGACATGTGTTGGAGCCAGCCGCGCTTTGCCGACGGGCCAGAAAGAAGGACGAAGCAGCCATTTTGAATCAATGCGCCGCCGGGCGCGAAAGACGCGGGGGGTTCTGCGTATAATCGCCAAGCTTTGCGGAGAGTTGCCTTAGCGTGTAAGCGCGGCGCCAGTTGGAATGACGAGAATCACACCCCAGACGGCACGCACATCGCCCAGGCGGCTTTCAGGCTGGCAGGACACCGACGAGGCCTGGGAGAATGACTCCCGGCCGCCGCTGACGACGGAGCAGGCGCGCCAATGGCGCGCGCGGCATCCCCAGTTGCCGGTTGCTCGCGTGCTGCTCATGCAGGCGGCAACCGGGTGTGTGGTTGCGGCGCTGGCTTGGGGGCTGACGCGCAGCGCCACAGTCGGGTGCTCTGCCGTGTATGGGGCGCTGGTCAGTGTGGTGCCAACCGCGCTGGCCGCAAGAGGGACAGCCCGCTGGGCAGCGCCTGGTTTTCCGCCAGGGGCCGCGCTGGCCGGGTTTTTGTTGTGGGAACTGGTCAAACTGGTTTTGGCCGTGGGGATGCTGGTGGCAGCCCCGAGGATTCTGGGAACGCCAAGCTGGCCAGTGTTGCTGATCAGTCTGGCGCTGACAATCAAGGTGTACTGGGTAGGCATGCTGCTTGCACACAGTATGAGGTCTGGACAAGAACGAGCGCAGAAGAAAGTAGAGACAAATGGCTGTTGAACAAGCTGCCGGGCAAGGGCCTACCGCGGGTGAGTACATCGTTCACCACCTGACGCATTTGCAAAACCAGACGCCCAAGGGTGTTTTCGATCTGTCCGTTTTCAATCTGGATTCGCTGTTTTTTTCCATCTCGCTGGGCGTTGTGGCTTGCTGGCTGCTCTGGCTCGGGGCGCGCAAGGCCACCTCTGGCGCGCCTGGGCGCTTTCAGGCGGCGGTGGAGATTCTGGTGGAAATGGTGGACAACCAGGCCAAGGGCATCGTCCACAACGCCAACAGCCGCAAGTTTGTCGCGCCCTTGGCGCTGACGGTGTTTGTCTGGATTTTCCTGATGAACGCCATGGACTTGCTGCCCGTTGATCTGCTGCCCTGGATCTGGGAGCGCATCTACGGCGCCGCGGGTGGCGATCCGCACCATGCCTATTTGCGCGTGGTGGCTCCGGCCGATCTTTCCGTCAGCCTGGGCATGTCCCTGGCCGTGCTGCTGATTTCGCTGTACTACAACGTCAAGATCAAGAGCGCGCGCGGCTGGGTGCACGAGCTGTTCACGGCCCCGTTTGGCACCAGCAAGAATCCGCTGGCCGCCTTTGTTCTGGGCGCGGTGAACTTTGCCATGCAAATGGTGGAATTCATTGCCAAAACCGTTTCGCATGGCATGCGGCTGTTTGGCAACATGTATGCTGGCGAACTGATCTTCTTGCTCATTGCCCTGATGGGCGGCGCGTTTTCGCTGTCGGGCACGGGCATTGCCCTGGCCGCGGGTCACATCATCGCTGGCACGGCCTGGGCCATCTTCCACATCCTGATCATCACGCTGCAAGCCTTCATCTTCATGATGCTGACGCTGATTTACGTGGGGCAGGCGCACGACGCGCACTGATGCGCGGTGTCCGCTCTTTGTCGCTTGCCAAACCGATTGTTTTCTTTTCGTCAACCAACCAAGTCCTCTAGGAGTCATTTATGGAAGTCATCAGCTTTGTCGCTTTGGCCGCTGGCCTGATCATCGGCCTGGGCGCTGTCGGCGCGTGTATCGGCATCGGCATCATGGGCAGCAAATACCTTGAGTCGGCGGCGCGCCAGCCCGAACTGATGGGCGAGTTGCAAACCAAGATGTTTTTGCTGGCTGGTCTGATTGACGCGGCCTTCATCATCGGCACCGGCGTGGCCTTGTGGTTCGCCACAGCCAACCCGTTTCTGGCCCAAATCGCCAACCTGCCAAAGTGACAGGCGTGCGGGTTCCGGCTTCGACCGGGCGCTGCTGCGGCTGCTGCTGCGACGACGCCATGTTTGCGTCAGTGGCAGCAAGCAGCGGCAGCGTATTGTGGAGATTCCGGCCTAATCGCCGCTGCATGAAGGATCAACCGTGAGCATCACCGGTACTCTCATCATTCAGATCATCGTGTTTTTGATCTTGGTGGCATTCACGATGAAATTTGTCTGGCCGCCCATTGCCAGGGCCTTGGACGAGCGCGCGCAAAAAGTGGCCGATGGCTTGGCCGCGGCTGACAAGGCCAAAACCGAACTGGCCGCCGCCAACAAGCGCGTGGAAGCCGAGTTGGCCGCCTCGCGCGACGAAAACGCGCAGCGCTTGGCCGAGGCCGAGCGGCGCGCGCAAGCCATCATCGAAGAAGCCAAGGCGCGTGCCCAGACCGAAGGCAGCAAGATTGTTGCCGCGGCCAGGGCGGATGCCGATCAGCAAGCCGTGCAAGCGCGCGAGGCGCTGCGCGACGAGGTTGCCAAGCTCGCCGTCAAGGGTGCCGAGCAAATCCTGCGTCGCGAGGTCAATCCCGCTGTGCACGCCGATTTGCTTGATCGCCTGAAAACCGAGCTTTGAGGCCATAAAGGACACACGAACATGGCCGAACTCGCCACCATTGCAAGACCCTACGCCGAGGCCTTGTTCGAGGCCAGTCAGGATGCGTTGCAGCCGACCCAGCGTTGGCTGGACGCGCTGGCCGCGGCGGCCCAGTCGCCCGATTTGCTGCAATTCGCGGCCGATCCCAAGGTGAACGCCCGGCAGGTCTTCGAGGTTGTAACGGCTGTGCTGCAAGAGCCGTTGCCCGGGCAGGGCGTCAACTTTTTGCAAACCGTCATCGACAATGGCCGCCTGGCCGCCTTGCCCGAAGCGGCCAGGCAGTTTCGCGCCCTGGTCAATGGCAAAAGCGGAAGCGCGGACGCCGCCATCTACAGCGCCTTTCCAATCAGCGACGCAGACCTGAAAAGCCTGCACGCCGTGCTGGAAAAACGCTTTGGCCGCAAACTGGAAATAGCCGTACACATCGACCCCGGCCTGATCGGGGGCGTGCGCGTGGTTGTTGGCGACGAGGTGCTGGACGCTTCAGTCAAAGCGCGTTTGCAACAAATGAAACTGGCCCTCACTGCCTGACGTGACATGGTTGCGCGCGGCGAGTGCTCCCGAAATTTTTTAAGCCTTGAAGGACCGAGTCATGCAACTCAATCCCACAGAAATCTCTGAACTGATCAAAAGCCGCATTGAGGGCCTGGGCGTTGCCAGCGCGGATGTGCGCAACCAGGGGACCGTGGTATCGGTCACCGACGGAATCGTGCGCATCCATGGCCTGTCGGATGCCATGCAGGGCGAAATGCTGGAATTTCCCGCCACGCCCGAAGGCCAGCCCACATTCGGCCTGGCGCTCAATCTTGAGCGCGACTCGGTGGGCGCGGTGATTCTGGGCGAGTACGAGCACATCTCCGAGGGCGATACGGTCAAGTGCACGGGCCGCATTCTGGAAGTGCCCGTTGGCCCCGAACTGATTGGCCGCGTGGTCAACGCGCTGGGCCAGCCCATCGACGGCAAAGGCCCCATCGACGCCAAGCTGACCGACGTGATCGAAAAAGTGGCCCCCGGCGTGATCGCGCGTCAAAGTGTGAGCCAGCCGGTGCAATCCGGCCTGAAGGCCATCGACTCCATGGTGCCCGTTGGCCGCGGCCAGCGCGAGCTGATCATCGGCGACCGCCAGACGGGCAAAACCGCCGTGGCCATCGACGCGATCATCAACCAGAAGGGCCAGAACATGACCTGCGTCTACGTGGCGATTGGTCAGAAGGCCTCTTCCATCAAGAATGTGGTGCGCGCGCTGGAGCAAGCAGGCGCCATGGACTACACCATTGTCGTGGCCGCCGCCGCGTCCGAATCGGCCGCCATGCAGTATGTGGCCGCGTACTCCGGCTGCACCATGGGCGAATACTTCCGCGACCGCGGACAGGACGCGCTGATTGTCTATGACGATCTGTCCAAGCAGGCGGTGGCCTATCGCCAGGTCTCCCTGCTGCTGCGCCGCCCGCCAGGGCGCGAAGCCTTCCCCGGCGACGTGTTTTATCTGCACAGCCGCCTGCTGGAGCGCGCCGCCCGCGTCAACGAGCATTACGTCGAAGCCTTCACCAAAGGGCAAGTCAAGGGCAGGACCGGATCGCTGACGGCGCTGCCCATCATCGAAACGCAGGCCGGTGACGTATCGGCCTTCGTGCCGACCAACGTGATCTCCATTACCGACGGCCAGATTTTTCTGGAAACCAACCTGTTCAACGCCGGTGTTCGTCCGGCCATCAACGCGGGCATTTCGGTATCGCGCGTTGGCGGCGCCGCGCAAACCAACTGGATCAAGGGCCTGTCCGGCGGCATCCGCACCGATCTGGCGCAGTACCGCGAGCTTGCGGCGTTTGCCCAATTCGCTTCCGATCTGGACGAAGCCACGCGCAAGCAGCTTGACCGCGGCGCGCGCGTGACCGAGTTGCTCAAGCAGCCGCAATACAACCCGCTGCCGATCAGCCTGATGGGCGCTTCGCTGTTTGCCGTCAACAAGGGCTACCTGGACGATGTTGAACTCAAGAAAGTGCTTTCGTTTGAAAGCGGCCTGCACGCCTGGCTGAAAGAAAAACACGCCGCGCTGCTCGATGTGATCGAGAAAAACGGCGCCAAGTGGGACAACAAACCCGCCAAGGACTCCGACAGCGACGAGAAAAAAAGCTTCAAGAAGCTGTGCATTGATGCCGAAGCCGAGCTTGTCTCGGCCATCGAGGCGTTCAAGAAAACGTTCGCCTGATCCATATCCATAGAGGACCAAGCCAATGGCAGTCGGCAAGGAAATACGCGGCAAGATCAAATCGGTGGAAAACACCAGGAAGATCACCAAAGCCATGGAAATGGTGGCCGCCAGCAAAATGCGCAAGGCGCAAGAGCGCATGCGCGCGGCGCGCCCCTACGCGGAAAAGGTACGCACCATTGCCTCCAACCTGGGCAGCGCCAATCCGGAATACGTGCACCCCTTCATGAAGGTCAACCGCGTCAAGCGCGCGGGAATGATCGTCGTGACCACCGACAAGGGGCTGTGCGGCGGCATGAACACCAACGTCTTGCGCGCGGTAACGGCCAGCCTGCGCCAGTTGCAGGACGAAGGCGTGACCACCGAGGTCGTGGCCGTGGGCAACAAGGGCCTGGGTTTTCTCAACCGCATTGGCGCGCGCGTGATCTCGCAAGTCACGCAACTTGGCGACACGCCCCGGCTCGACAAGCTGATCGGGCCGGTGAAAACACTGCTGGACGAATACGCCAAGGGCGAGCTTGACGTGGTTTACCTGGCTTACACGCGCTTTGTCAACACCATGCGGCAGGAGTCGGTCATAGACACGCTGCTGCCCCTGTCGCCCGAGGAAATGCGGCGCGAGACCGCCGCCAGCGGCCAGCACGCGTGGGATTACATCTACGAGCCGGACGCGCAATCGGTGATCGACGATTTGCTCGTGCGCTATGTAGAGGCGCTGGTCTACCAGGCAGTGGCCGAGAACATGGCCTCCGAGCAATCGGCGCGCATGGTGGCCATGAAAGCGGCAACCGACAACGCTGGCAACGTGATCAACGAACTCAAGCTGATCTACAACAAGACGCGCCAGGCGGCCATCACCACCGAACTGACTGAAATCGTGGCTGGCGCCGCGGCAGTTTGATACCACCACCCGTTCACACCCGAATCAAATCATTGGAGCAAGACATGGCTCAAGTTCAAGGAAAAATCGTTCAATGCATCGGCGCCGTGGTCGACGTCGAATTCCCGCGCGACCGCATGCCCAAGGTGTACGACGCGCTCAAAATGGATGGCTCGGCGTTGACGCTGGAAGTGCAGCAGCAGCTTGGCGACGGCGTGGTGCGCACCATTGCGCTCGGTTCGTCCGACGGCTTGCGCCGTGGCATGGTGGTCTCCAACACCAGCAAGCCCATCACCGTTCCCGTGGGGCCAGCCACGCTGGGGCGCATCATGGACGTGCTGGGCAATCCGATCGACGAGCGCGGCGCCATCGAGTTCAAGCAAACCGCTTCCATCCACCGCAAGGCGCCCGCCTACGACGAGCTGAGTCCTTCCACTGAACTGCTGGAAACCGGCATCAAGGTGATCGACCTGATCTGCCCGTTCGCCAAGGGCGGCAAAGTGGGCCTCTTCGGCGGCGCGGGCGTGGGCAAAACCGTCAACATGATGGAACTCATCAACAACATCGCCAAGGCGCACTCGGGCCTGTCGGTGTTCGCGGGCGTGGGCGAGCGCACCCGCGAAGGCAACGACTTCTACCACGAGATGATGGAGTCCGGCGTTGTCGACAGCGCGAACCTGGGCCAGTCCAAGGTGGCCATGGTCTACGGCCAAATGAACGAACCGCCGGGCAACCGCCTGCGCGTGGCGCTCACCGGCCTGACCATTGCCGAATCCTTCCGCGACGAAGGCCGTGACGTGCTGTTCTTCGTCGACAACATCTACCGCTACACGCTGGCCGGAACCGAGGTATCCGCCCTGCTGGGGCGCATGCCTTCGGCGGTGGGTTACCAGCCGACGCTGGCCGAGGAAATGGGCAAACTGCAAGAGCGCATCACATCCACCAAGGTTGGCTCCATCACATCCATCCAGGCCGTCTACGTGCCAGCCGACGACTTGACCGACCCGTCCCCGGCCACCACCTATGCCCACCTGGACTCCACCGTGGTGCTCTCGCGCGACATTGCCGCGCTGGGCATTTACCCCGCCGTGGACCCGCTGGACTCCACCAGCCGCCAGCTTGACCCGCGCGTGGTGGGCGAAGACCATTACAGCGTGGCACGCGCCGTGCAGGGCACGCTCCAGCGTTACAAGGAATTGCGCGACATCATCGCCATCCTGGGCATGGACGAACTAAGCCCCGAGGACAAACTGTCCGTGGCCCGTGCGCGCAAAATCCAGCGTTTCCTCTCGCAACCGTTCCACGTGGCCGAAGTGTTCACCGGCTCTCCCGGCAAATACGTATCGCTCAAGGACACCATCAACGGCTTCAAGATGATCGTCAATGGCGAATGCGACCACATGCCCGAGCAAGCGTTCTACATGGTCGGCACCATGGACGAGGCCATGGAAAAAGCCAAGAAGATTGTCTGAGGCCGTCCACCCAATCAGAAAGCCCTGAATATGACAAGCACCATTCATGTCGATGTGGTCAGCGCCGAGGAGTCCATCTACTCGGGCGAGGCCACCTTCGTGGTTCTTCCGGGCGAAGTGGGTGAACTTGGCATCTACCCCAAGCACATTCCATTGATCACGCGCGTCAAACCCGGCGCGGTGCGCATCCAGACCACGGGCGGCAAGGAAGAACTGATCTTCGTGGCCGGTGGCATTCTGGAAGTCCAGCCCAACAAGGTCACGGTCCTCTCCGACACGGCCATTCGCGGTCAGGATCTGGACGGCGAAAAAGCGCAAGCGGCCAAGCTGCAAGCCGAGCAAGTGCTCAAGAACGCCAAATCCAAAATCGACCTGGCCCGCGCAACGTCCGAGCTGGTCATCCTGACAGCCCAGATGGACGTGCTGCGCAAATACCGGAAAAAGCAATAAGAGAGCACCTGCTCCATGCTTTGGGCGATGGGCGCTTTAATGCAGCCTGCCTGTCGCCCGCAACGGGTTGCTGCCATCCGCTGGCGGCGGCCCGTCCTGCCAACAGGCACGCGCCTGCGCAACTCGGGAAAAACATGGAACTGCTTTACCGGGAGATTGCGGCGCTGCAAGCAAGGCGCGTTGTTTTGGCAAAAAGCCTTCTTCTTTTGAACACCTTTTGCCTTGCAAGCGCCCCGCCAGCGCGGCTGGCGGCAAACTGCAACTTCCGGCGCGGGAGGATAATCAAAAACCTCCGCCAGCGCGCACGGCTGACGCCATACGAATCCAATGGAATTTTTCCAAAACAAAAAACCCAGGGGCAACTCGCTGCTTCAGACACAGGCGGCTGAACTGCTGGTGGCCGGTGGCGCGCTGATGTCGCTGAGCATCTCGGACGCGCTGGTGGTCGTCTCCTACATGCACCCCAGGCGCGTTCAGGCGGGCGAAGTGCTGATCCGCGAAGGCGAATCCAAAGGAAACGATTTCATGGCCCTGCTCATCGAGGGCGAGGTCACAGTAGAAAGCTGCGCCACCACCGCGCAGCGCGACAGCATGGTGGTCACGGTACTGGGGCCGGGCAGCCTGGTTGGCGAACTGGGCATCATCGACGACGAACCGCGCTCGGCAAGCTGCATTGCGTCCACCGATTTGTTGCTGGCAATCCTGCCCCGCGCCGCCGTGGAGCAACTCATCGAGGACGAACCGGCCGTGGCCGCGCGCCTGATGCTGGCCGTCGCCAAAAGCGTGGCGGATCACCTGCGCGAAACCAATCGCAAACTCGTCCGGTTTTCACAAATGACCAAGGCCTTGCAGGAAGAATTGGGCGCCGTCCATTCAGTCAACCGCCGCCTGCTCGAACGCGCGAGCGTGGCAGCCAGCGCTGCCGCTGCCGACAAGCCACCGGCCAGCAATTAGCCGCAAGACGGCCAGAGCGACACACGCCGCGCAAATCACCGCGCGGGGCCGCGCACTTCATCGCCCTTGGCGCAAATGGAGCGGGACTTGCCCTGGTTGCTGTCGCCGCGCATTGGCACAATGCGAACTGGTGCCCCCCTGACCCACAACTTTTTTCCCTATGCCCAAGACCCGGTTTCGCGCAGCCTTGGCCAGCGCTGCCAACGCCGACGAAGTGGCGGCGGCTTTCTACGAAGCATTGCGCCAGTCCGATCTGGCGCAACTGATGGCCTGTTGGGCCGACGACGCAGAAATTCTTTGCGTCCAGCCCGGCGGATCGCGCCTGGTGGGGCCAAGCGCGATCCGCGCGGCCTTCGAGTCCATGTTCGAGGCCGAAGGCAGCCTGTCGGTCTCGCCAGAATACGTGCGCAAGTGCGAAACGGCGGAACTGAGCATCCACAGCATTCTGGAAAAACTGGCGGTGCTGACAGACGACGGGCCGCAGCAAGTCTGGGTGGTCGCCACACTGAT
>JAISNB010000181.1 GCA_031276435.1 Burkholderiaceae bacterium
TGGATCATCGCCGATTGGCGATTCCATGTAAACGGCTGGACAGTGAAAATGTGCATCATTTGACACAGGTAGTATCCGGGAATGGCCAGTATCCAACATTTTTCCTTGTCGCCACGCCACATCGTCCAGCAGCGCCGCAATCATTGATGCGGCCTTGGCGCGCCGCCTGAACACCCGGTGAATCCGGCCTTTCCCTTGCGGCCCAGCGCAGGAAACCTGGTCGGGGTGAGAGGATTCGAACCTCCGGCCTCTACGTCCCGAACGTAGCGCTCTACCAGGCTAAGCTACACCCCGAAAAAAAGCCCTGAACCGGTGGTGCGCGCGGTCAAGAGCGTCTTTGCAGCAATTGGGTCGCCAATTCTATCAAACCGCTGGAGTAGGCATTGCCGGGCAGCTTGCGCGCGGCCCTGGCGGCCAGTTCGGCTTGCCGCCCGGCAGCCAGGCGCGTGCCTTCCAGCGATCCCGTGCGATGAACGATCTGGACGATTTGCTGCAAATGCCCGGTATCGCCTTTTTCAATGGCCTGGCGCACCAGCGCGCGCTCGTCGTCGGTACCGTTTTGCATGGCCAGAATCAATGGCAGCGTGGCCTTGCCCTCGCGCAGATCATCGCCCAGGTTCTTGCCCATTTCCCGGGGATCGCCGTCGTAGTCCAGCGCGTCATCGATCACCTGGAACGCTGTGCCCAGTGACTGCCCGTACTCCGCGCACGCGGCCTCCAGATCGGCTGGCGCGCCAGCCACAATGGCACCAAGCTGCGCACTGGCTTCGAACAGCTTGGCGGTCTTGGAGCGAATCACGCGCAGATAGCCTGCCTCGTCCAGCGATGCGTCGTGCATGTTCATCAACTGCATGACCTCGCCTTCGGCAATGACGTTGGTCGCATCGGCCAGAACGCGCATGGCGCGCATGTTCTGCGAATCCACCATCATCTGGAACGCGCGCGAATGCAGAAAGTCTCCCACGAGCACGCTGGCCGGATTGCCAAACGTTTCGTTGGCCGTGCTGCGGCCCCGGCGCATGGTGGATTCGTCCACCACGTCGTCGTGCAGCAAAGTGGCCGTGTGAATGAACTCCACCACCGCGGCCAGATTGAAACGCTGCGCGCTTTGGCAACCCAGCGCGCCAGCGGTCAGCAGCAGCAGCGCCGGGCGCAGGCGTTTGCCGCCAGAGGCGATGATGTAACGCGCCACCTCGCCCACCAAAGGCACGCCCGAATCCAGACGCGAGGCGATGGTGTTGTTCACCTCTTGCATGTCTTGCGCTACCAGTGCGAGCGCCGATTGAATGGGTGCCACAGGATGAGTCAGGACGAATCTGCTGAAGTGGGGAAGCCGGGGGGCAGCCGCCGCGCCCGCTCAGGCCCGTGGCTGCAAGTGCCCGGAATTATAGGGACTGCCCTTTGGGCTTTTTTCGGGTCGCGCAAACGGCGCTTTCATGCCGCGCGCTGTTCCAGCCATTGCAGCACCGGCAACGCTCCGGGCAGAACCGGCGCGACCATGACGGGCAAGGCTGACCACACGAATTGCTGGCCTTCGCGCATTTGCAGCGCGCCCTGCCAGCGCCGGATTTGGCAGAAGTGCAGGCGCACCAGAGCGTGCGGGTAGTCGACCATTTGCTCGCGCCACGGCACGACCGCATCCACAGCCACCGCAATGCCCAACTCCTCGCGCAACTCGCGCGCCAGCGCCTGTGCCACCGATTCGCCCGCTTCCAGCTTGCCGCCCGGAAACTCCCAGTAGCCCGCGTACACCTTGCCCGCTGGCCGCGACGTGAGCAAAAAACGCGCTTGCGCGTCGATCAAAACGCCCACGGCCACCTCGACCACCGGGCGCTTGATGCCGCTGGCAGCGCCACTGCGCGGCAAATGCCCGTCGGCGCGCAAAATGCCCGCGCCGCCCGAAAAACCGGCGTTCATGCCTCTGGCGCCTCGCCCGCTGCCGCGCCGCGTCCCATGTAGTCGCGCGCAAATTGCCAGGCCACGCGGCCTGAGCGCGAGCCGCGCTCCAGCGCCCACACCAGTGCCTGCGGCCTGGCCGCCGCCACCTGCCGCGCCGTCGCGCCCAAAGCTGTCAGCCACTGCGCCACGATGTCCAGGTACTCGTCCTGCCCGAACGGGTAAAAACTCACCCACAGGCCAAACCGCTCGGACAGCGAAATCTTTTCTTCCACGCCTTCGCCCGGGTGCACTTCGCCATCCTCGGTGTGCCGATACCCGAGGTTTTCGTGCATGTATTCGGGCAGTAGGTGGCGGCGATTGCTGGTGGCATACACCAGCACATTGGGCGTGCTGGCCGCCACCGAGCCATCCAGAATGGATTTGAGCGCCTTGTAGCTGGCCTCGCCCTCTTCAAAACTCAGGTCGTCGCAGTAGACGATGAACCGCTCGGGCCGATTGGCTACCACGGCCACGATGTCCGGCAAATCGGTCAGATCGGCCTTGTCGACCTCGATCAGGCGCAGCCCTTGCGGCGCGTAGGCGTTCAGGCAAGCGCGGATCAGTGACGATTTGCCCGTGCCGCGCGCGCCCGTCAGCAGCACATTGTTGGCGGGCTGGCCCCGCACAAACTGCTGCGTGTTGCGTTCGATCTTTTCTTTTTGCGCATCGATTTGCCGCAACTCGCCCAGGCCAATGCTGCCCACATGCCGCACCGGCTCCAACGCGCCATAGCCGCCCGCGCGCTTGCGGTAACGCCACGCCACCGCGCCGCCCCAGTCGGGCGCGGCCAGTGGCTGGGGCAAAGCAGACTCAATGCGCTCGATCAACTGTTCGGCGCGGCGCAAGAAATGCTCCAGCTTTTCATTCATTCCGGTTCGACCATCCATCCACCACGTTCATTGCCCATGCGGTCATCAAACTTGTCTGTTTCTGTCGTCAACGCTGCCTGTTGGACGCCCGCTGGCAACCCTTGGCGCCTCAAGAGCGGTAATCGGCATTGATGCGGACGTATTCGTGGCTCAAATCGCAAGTCCATACCGTGTCGCTGGCCGTGCCGCGCCCCAGCAGCACGCGCACCGTGATCTCGGCCTGCCGCATCACGCGCTGGCCGTCGGCTTCCCGATAGCCCGGATGGCGTCCGCCACGCCTTGCCACATGCACATCGTCCAGATACAAGTCGATGCCCGTCTGATCCAGATCGGCAATGCCCGCGTAACCAACCGCCGCCAGAATGCGGCCCAGATTCGGGTCGCTGGCAAAAAACGCCGTTTTCACCAGCGGCGAGTGGGCAATGGCATAGGCCGCCTTGCGGCACTCCTCAACCGTTTTGCCGCCTTCCACCGCAATGGTGATGAACTTGGTGGCGCCTTCGCCATCGCGCACGATGGCTTGCGCCAACTGGCGCGCCACGCCCAGCATCAGCGCCTTGAGCGCCTGGCCGTCGGGCGAGTCCAGGGAGTCGATGGGTGCGTTGCCCGCTTTCTGGGTGGCCACGACCACAAACGAATCGTTGGTCGAAGTGTCGCCATCCACCGTCACGCGGTTGAACGAAGCCTCGGCCAGTTCAGCGGCCAGCCGGTTCACCAGCGTCGGCGCAATCCGCGCGTCGGTGCCCATGAAACCAAGCATGGTCGCCATGTTGGGGCGAATCATGCCCGCGCCCTTGCTGATGCCGGTCACCGTCACCGGGGCGCCGCCAATGGTCGCCCGGGCGCTGAATGCCTTGGGCACGGTGTCGGTGGTCATGATGGCTTCGGCCGCGCGCGCCCAATGCGCTGGCTGCGCGTCGGCAATGGCCGCTGGCAGGGCCGCCACGATGCGCTCCACCGGCAGCGGCTCCATGATGACACCGGTGGAAAACGGCAGCACCGCTTCGGCGGGCAGGCGCAATTGCGCGCCCAGCGCCGCGCAGGTCTGGCGCGCGTGATCCAGCCCCGCCTGCCCGGTGCCCGCGTTGGCGTTGCCCGTGTTGACTACCAGGGCGCCAATCGGCTGCCCGCCCCGCAAATGCTGGCGGCACACTTGCACGGGCGCGGCACAAAAGCGGTTTTGCGTGAACACGCCGCCCACGCTGGCGCCTTCATCGAGCAGGAAAACCGTCACATCCTTGCGCCCGGCCTTGCGCACGCCCGCTTCGGCCACGCCAATGCGCATGCCCGCTACGGCAAACAGTTGCGAAGGGTCGGTGGCCATCAAATTCACTGGCATGCGATGCATCTTTCTGAACAAAACCGATCCGGTTGCCGCCACTGGGCGCGCCCGCAAAGACCACGCGCGTGCCGTCCTCTCTTTTGCCCCATCAGCTCAGCGCGCCGTGGCAGTGCTTGTATTTCTTGCCGCTGCCGCAGGGGCAGGGTTCGTTGCGGCCCACGCGCGGCACCGCCGCCGTCGCGCCTGCGCCAACTGCTGCCGCGGCGGCGGCATAAACCGTTTCGGCGCGGGTTTGTGCCTCTCCGGTTTCCGTGGGCGACGTGTAGGTGATGTTGCGCATGCCGCTGGCCGCGCTTTCGCCCAGCGCATCGGCAACTTCTTCGATCTGCTCGTCCGACTGGATTTTTACCCGCATCAACTGGCGCGTCACGTCGTTTTTGACGGCATCGAGCATTTGCCCGAACAGCTCGAACGCCTCGCGCTTGTATTCCTGCTTGGGTTGCTTTTGCGCGTAGCCGCGCAGGTGAATGCCCTGGCGCAGATAGTCC
The DNA here is from genome assembly GCA_031276435.1 of Burkholderiaceae bacterium. Taxonomy (GTDB): domain Bacteria; phylum Pseudomonadota; class Gammaproteobacteria; order Burkholderiales; family Burkholderiaceae_C; genus Ottowia. Next base: position 4,638 of record JAISNB010000181.1, read on the forward strand.
AGCGCCGAAAGGTGCTCGCGCCAGTGAATGTCCAGGCTTTGCAGCAGCACGGCGCGCTCGAACGGGCGGAACCGCTCGGGCGCGACCAGGGCCAGTTTTTCGGCGTAGGCGGCATGGGCCGCTTGCACCACTTTGTCGACCATGTCTTCCGGCGTGATGGCACTGGACGCTTCCATCTCTTTTTGCAGTGGCAAATCCATTTGCCACTCATCGCGCAAGGCCTTTTCCAGACCCGCGATGTCCCACTGTTCCTCAACCGATTCGGGCGGCACGAACTGGTGCACCAAGTCGGTAAACGACCCCTCGCGCAGCGCGGTGATCTGCGCCGACAAATCGTCGGCATCCAGGATTTCGTTGCGCTGCTGGTAGATTACCTTGCGCTGGTCGTTGGACACGTCGTCGTATTCGAGCAGTTGCTTGCGGATGTCGAAGTTGCGCGCCTCTACCTTGCGCTGCGCGCTTTCGATGCTGCGCGTGACGATGCCCGCCTCAATGGCCTCGCCCTCGGGCATGTTGAGCCGCTCCATGATGGCGCGCACGCGCTCGCCCGCGAAAATGCGCATCAGTGCGTCGTCCAGGCTCAGGTAAAAGCGCGACGAACCCGGATCGCCCTGGCGGCCCGAGCGACCGCGCAACTGGTTGTCGATGCGGCGCGATTCATGGCGCTCGGTGGCGATGATGCGCAGCCCGCCCAGCGAGACCACCAGTTCGTGATCCCTGGCGAATTGCTCGCGCAACTGCGCCTCCTTGGTGGCGCGGCGCGCCTCGTCCACCGTGGTGTCTGCGCGCAGCGCCTCGATGGCCTTGTCAACGTTGCCGCCCAGCACGATGTCGGTTCCGCGCCCTGCCATGTTGGTGGCGATCGTGATCATTTTGGGACGCCCGGCCTGGGCCACGATGTCGGCCTCTTTGGCGTGCTGCTTGGCGTTGAGCACCTGATGCGCCAGGCCCTGCTTGGTCAACAGTTGCGCGATGAGTTCGGAATTTTCGATCGACGTGGTGCCCACCAGTACGGGCTGGCCGCGCTCGAAGCACGAGCGAATATCGGCAATGGCCGCGTCGTATTTTTCCTTGGTGGTCTTGTACACGCGGTCAAGCTGGTCGTCGCGGCGGCTGGGCTTGTTGGGCGGAATGACCACGGTTTCCAGACCGTAGATTTCCTGGAATTCGTAGGCTTCTGTGTCGGCGGTGCCGGTCATCCCGGAGAGTTTGCGGTACAGGCGAAAGTAGTTCTGGAAGGTGATCGAGGCCAGCGTCTGGTTTTCAGCCTGGATGCTCACGCCTTCCTTGGCTTCCACCGCCTGGTGCAAGCCGTCGCTCCAACGGCGGCCGGTCATCAGGCGGCCCGTGAATTCGTCCACGATGATGATCTCGCCGTTTTGCACCACGTAATGCTGGTCACGATGGAACAGGTGGTGCGCGCGCAAGGCCGCGTTCAGGTGGTGCATGAGCGCGATGTTGGCCGGATCGTACAGGCTGGCGCCTTCGGCAATCAGGCCGCGGTCGGCCCAGATTTCTTCCACCTTCTCGTGGCCTTGCTCGGTCAGGTACACCTGATGCGATTTTTCATCGACGGTGAAGTCACCCGGCTTGATGACGCCAAGGCCGGTGCGCGGATCGGCCTCGCCCTCTTGCCGGGTCAGCAGCGGAACCACCTTGTTGATGGCCACGTACAGCGCGGTCTGGTCTTCGGCCTGGCCGCTGATGATCAGCGGCGTGCGTGCCTCGTCGATCAGGATGGAGTCCACCTCGTCCACAATGGCGTAATTGAGCGGGCGCTGCACGCGGTCTTGCGGCTCGTACACCATGTTGTCGCGCAGGTAGTCGAAGCCAAATTCATTGTTCGTGCCGTAGGTGATATCGGCGTTGTAGGCGGCGTGCTTGCCCTCGCGCGTCAGTTGCGCCAGATTCACGCCCACCGTCAGACCCAGAAAGTTGTAGAGCCTGCCCATCCACTCGGCATCGCGGCTGGCCAGGTAATCGTTGACAGTGACCACGTGCACGCCCTGGCCAGAAAGCGCGTTCAGGTACACGGCCAGGGTGGCGGTCAGCGTCTTGCCCTCGCCCGTGCGCATTTCGGCAATCTTGCCTTCGTGCAGCGCCATGCCGCCCATCAACTGGACATCGAAATGGCGCATTTTCATCACGCGCTTGGAAGCCTCGCGCACCACGGCAAAAGCCTCGGTGAGCAAGGTCTCCGGCGTTTCACCCTTGGCAATGCGCTCCTTGAACTGCTGCGTCTTGCCCTGCAACTGCTCGTCCGACAGCGCCTCCATGTCAGGCTCCAGTGCGTTGATGCGCTCCACCGCCTTGCGATATTGCTTGAGCAAACGGTCGTTGCGGCTGCCAAACAGCTTGGTGAGAATTGTGGTGACCATGGATTTGTTGTCTATGTGGCGGCACTGTTGAAAAACGCTGAGCCACCCATTTTCAGCTTGGGGTAGAAAGACAGATGCCACCTTTTGCCGCCAATGCAAGGCGAAAAAAGATCACAATATCCGCTTTGAATGCAATCGGGAATTCTAGCGCCTGCCGGTTGCCGCAACGCCCGGCGCGCCACCGCCTGTGACACAACCCAACCGCAACGCCCAGACACTGCACGAAATCATCGACCAGACCCCCGGCCTGGCGCGGTTGTGCGCCCTTGCGCGTCAGTCCCAGGCGCGGCTGCAAGCCATTCGCCCGCACTTGCCCGCCGGTTTGGCTGACGCCTTGCACGCTGGCGGACTGGACGAGGCGGGGCAGTGGACACTGCTGGTGCCCAGCGCCCCCTTTGCCAGCAAGCTGCGGCAATTTGTACCGCAACTCGAACGCGCGCTGCAAGAGGCCAACCTGCCCGTTACAAAAATCAGCATCAAGGTCGCGGCGCTGCCCTGAGGCTGGGCGCGCGCGCCCGTTCAATGTCTTTTGGGAATCGCGCAAGCGCCCAAAACCCCGACCGACCGGCGCCAGCGTCCGATCGACCGCGCAAAGACCACAGAGCCATGCCAGCCGATCAATCAGGAAACAGGGGGGAAGGATGATCCAGATTCACCCAGCCGCGCCCAATCCATGAACAGGAAGCAGGGGATAGGTGATGGTGGTGCCGCTTGTCGGACTCGAACTGACGACCTACCGCTTACAAGGCGGTTGCTCTACCAACTGAGCTAAAGCGGCGCACATGGGCCGCTATTCTAATTCGACTCAAGGGGTCTTCCCCCATGCGCTCCGCGCCGCGCACCACACGATGATGCCCCTCCTTGCCATTGCAAGCACTCCACGTTTCCACCGACACTGCAAGAAACAAAGAAGATGGATTGCCATATGTCGCTTCGCTTCTCGTAATGACGGGGACAGAGGAAGCGCTTCTCTCCATTGCCCTCGCCCTTTGGGCAGAAGGTGCACGAAGCGCCAAGCGCCGGGTAAGGGAAAGGTTCTGCCATGCAAGGCGCGGCGCTTGAATCAGTGTTGCACTCACCCTCTCTATCCCCTGCCGGGGCACGCTCTCCCTTGAAGGAAGACGGACGGCGGTGTAAGCAGAAAGGATGTGGTCAATGTGGATTGCCACGGGCCTGTGGCCCTCGCAATGACGAGGCAGGCCATGGGCCATGGTCACAATGGCAGGGACAGAGGGTGCGCATTTCTTTATTGCCCTCGTCCCTGGGGGAAAGAGGGGCGCTCCCACACAAAGCGCAGCGCCCGGGTTGGTGTTGCGCCGCCGCTGGCCGCTTGCGTTTGGGCAGGATGCAAAAGCCTGTGCATCGATGTGAGGTTTTGGAAGATGCCAGGATGCCGCGGCGGGGGCACAATCTGGGCCACATTGAGAACCGCATGACCCAACCGCTGCTGCGCCAACTTCCCATTGCCATCACGCTGGGCGATCCCGCGGGCATTGGGCCTGAGATCATCGCCAAGGCTTTCCTGCAAGCGCCGCAGGCGCTGGCGGGCTGTTTTGTGGCGGGCGATGTGGCTTTGATGCGGCGCGCCGCCGCGCTGGTGTGCCCGGCTGTGCCGTTGCCGCTGGCGCGGATTGCGGCGCCGCAAGACGCGCTGGCCGCGCCGCCGCGCTGCGTGCCCGTGTTGCAGGTGGTGGACGGGGCGCGGCGGTGCGTGGTGCCGTTTGGTCAGATCAGTGCCGAGGCCGGGCGCATGGCGGGCGAGTGCGCGCGCTGGGCAGCGCGCGCGGCGCTGCGCGGCGAGGTGGCGGCGCTGGTGACGGCGCCGTTGCACAAAGAGGCGCTGGCCGCTGCTGGCGCGCCGTGGGACGCTTTTGCCGGGCATACCGAGTTGTTGCAGGCCGAGGCCGCGGCTTTCCTGGGCCAGCCGGTGGAGCAGGTGCCGGTGCGCATGATGCTGGCCAGCCCGCAATTGCGCACGGTGCTGGAGAGTGTGCATGTGCCGCTGCGCGCGGCCATCGATACGCTGGATGCAGCGCACATTGTGCAGACGTTGCAAATTGCGCATGCGGCGGTGGGCGGCATGCTGGGGCGCGCGCCGCGCGTTGCCGTGGCGGGGCTGAATCCCCACGCGGGTGAGGGCGGGCGTTTTGGCAGTGAGGAGCGCGAAATCATTGCGCCAGCCGTTGCGCGGGCGCGGCAGTTGGGAATTGATGTGCATGGCCCCATTGCGCCGGATACCGTGTTCATGCGCGCGCGCCACGCGCCGCCCGACAAGCCGGGCGAGTTTGACGTGGTGGTGGCCATGTACCACGATCAGGGGCTGATTGCCGTGAAGTATCTGGGCGTGGAACACGGCGTCAATGTGACGCTCGGGCTGCCGCTGGTGCGCACGAGTCCGGATCACGGCACGGCCTTCGACCTGGCGGGCACCGGCCAAGCCAGCGCAGCCAGTTTGCTGGCAGCGGTGGCGATGGCACGGCAGCTCAGTGCCGCTGCCGCTGTTGCCGCGTGAGGCTGTCGCGAATGTCGTGCGACAACAGCACTTCCCCGGATGGCGCGGCCCCGGCGCGATTGGCAAAAAGGTGCCGGGTGGGTTGAGGGGCGGTTGCGCTCGGCTACAATCCCTGACGGACCACGATCGCACAACTAAATCAAACGCTTAAGGACTGTCATGAGTGACGCACAGGCCACCAGCACTTTTACACCGGCTCCCCTGGATAGCAGCAAGCGCACTTGGCTTTTGGCCACCAGTTGCGCGGGGGCTGTGGGCGCCGGATTCATCGCTGTTCCTTTTGTGGGCAGCTTCACGCCGTCAGAAAAAGCCAAGGCGGCGGGAGCGGCTGTCGAGGTGGACATCTCCGGCATCCAGCCGGGCGAGATGAAAACCGTGGAGTGGCGCGGCAAGCCTGTCTGGATTTTGCGCCGCACGCCAGAGATGCTGGCTTCGCTCAAGCAGGTGGAAGGCGAGTTGGCCGATCCCAATTCCGACCGCACCGCCCTGCCGATTCCCACGTATGCCAAGAACGCGTGGCGCTCCATCAAGGACGAGTTTCTGGTTGTCATCGGCATTTGCACGCACCTGGGTTGCTCGCCCGTCGAAAAATTCAAGGCGGGCGCGCAGCCGTCGCTGCCGGACAACTGGCAAGGCGGCTTTTTCTGTCCCTGCCATGGCTCCACGTTCGATCTGGCGGGCCGCGTGTTCAAGAACAAACCGGCGCCCGACAATCTGGAAGTGCCGGCCTATACCTACTTGTCCGACAGCAAGCTGCTGATCGGCGAGGACAACCAAGCGTGATGGGGCGGGAACATGGCTGAATTCAAGGAAATTTCTCCCGACGCGCCGCTGGGCGCCAAAGTGGGCAACTGGTTCAACAACCGGTTCCCGACGCTGTTTGCAGAGTACCGCAAGCACATGTCGGAGTACTACGCGCCCAAGAACTTCAACTATTGGTATTTCTTCGGCTCGCTGGCCATGCTGGTGCTGGCCATCCAGATCATTACGGGCATTTTCCTGGTGATGCACTACAAGCCCGATGCGGTCAAGGCCTTTGCGTCGGTGGAGTACATCATGCGCGATGTGCCCGGCGGCTGGATCATCCGCTACGCGCACTCCACGGGCGCTTCGGCGTTTTTCATTGTGGTGTACCTGCACATGTTTCGCGGTCTGCTCTATGGCAGCTACCGCAAGCCGCGCGAGCTGGTCTGGGTTTTTGGCTGCGCCATTTTCCTGTGCCTGATGGCCGAGGCCTTCATGGGCTATCTGCTGCCCTGGGGACAAATGTCTTACTGGGGCGCGCAGGTGATCGTCAACCTGTTTGCCGCCATTCCCTTCGTGGGGCCTGATCTGGCGCTGCTGATTCGCGGCGACTATGTGGTCAGCGACGCCACGCTCAACCGCTTTTTCAGCTTCCACGTGATTGCGGTTCCGCTGGTGCTGATCGGCCTGGTCGTGGCGCACTTGCTGGCGTTGCACGACGTAGGCTCCAACAATCCGGACGGCATCGAGATCAAGGAAGGCCCCAAGGGCAACCGCTGGTCGCCCACGGCGCCCACGGACGGCATTCCCTTCCACCCCTACTACACCGTGCACGACATCATGGGCGTGGGCGTGTTCCTGATGGTGTTCTTCGCCGTGATGTTCTTCGCCCCGGAGATGGGCGGGTATTTCCTGGAATACAACAACTTCATCATGGCCGATCCCATGGTGACGCCAGCGCACATTGCGCCAGTCTGGTATTTCACGCCGTTTTACTCCATGCTGCGCGCCACCACCGACCTGATGGTCAATGTGCTGTGCGTCATCATCGCCGTCGGCGGCGCACTGGGCGCGGTGGCGGTCTTTTTCAGGTGCCAGCGCGACATCGTCTGGCGCGTGGGCATCCTGGTGGCCGTGCTGGCGGCCACGCTGGTGGCCGTGGCGCTGCTCAAAACCTTCGACGCCAAATTCTGGGGCGTGGTGGTCATGGGCGGCTCTGTCATCATCCTGTTCTTTTTGCCCTGGCTGGATCGCAGCCCGGTCAAGTCGATCCGCTACCGGCCCGGCTGGCACATGTGGCTGTATGCCGTGTTTGTCGTGTGGTTCATCGTTCTGATGATCCTGGGCATCATGATGCCGGGCCAGATTTTTGCCGCGCCGTCGCTCGCGTGGCTGACCAATGAACTGGTGGCCATGGTGGGCACGCTCTTTTACTTTGGCTTTTTCCTGCTCATGCCGTGGTGGAGCCAGTTGGGCAAACCCAGGCCTGTCCCGGAGCGCGTGACTTTCAAGCCCCATTGATGTTGTCGCAGGAGATAAAAAACATGAATTCCTGGAAAAAATGGATCATCGGCTGCGCGGCGGCGCTGAGTCTGGGCGCCACCGTGCACGCGGCAGGCGGCGGCATGGCCTGGGACAAAATCCCGGTCAAGACCACGGACACCGAGTCTTTGCAACGCGGCGCCAAGCTGTTTGTCAATTACTGCCTCAACTGCCATTCGGCGGCCTTCATGCGCTACAACCGCTTGCAGGACATTGGCATCACCGAGCAGGACATCAAAGACAAGCTGCTGTTTACCACGCAAAAAGTGGGCGACACCATGCAGTCGGCCATTGACCCGGTGCAAGCCAAGGCCTGGTTTGGCACCAACCCGCCCGACCTGACCGTGATCGCGCGCTCGCGCGCGGGCGCGGGCGGCACGGGGGCCGATTACCTGTACACCTTCCTGCGCAGCTTCTACGTGGACGATGCGCGTCCCACGGGCTGGAACAACACGGTTTTCGACAACGTGGGCATGCCGCATGTGCTGTGGGAGTTGCAAGGCGCGCGCCGCGCGATTTTTGCCATCGAGCCAGTGCACGGCGTGGACACGCGGGTGTTCAAGGAGTGGGAGCAAATCAGCCCCGGCACCCTGACGCCCGAAGAATTTGACAAGAGCGTGGCCGATTTGGTCAACTATCTGGCCTGGATGGCCGAGCCGACGCAAAACAAGCGCAAAGTCATCGGCATCTGGGTTCTGTTGTTCACCCTGGGCTTTACGGTTCTGGCCTGGCGTCTCAACGCCGCGTACTGGAAAGACGTTCGATAAGCCTGCATGAATGAGGCCATCGCCCCACTGGATTGGGGCGGTTTGCTTGTCTTGGAGTGGGGGCGCCGCCTGCTGGCGCTGACCCGCTCCTTTGGTTTTTAAGGAGCTTAAACACCATGATGGTGCTGTACTCGGGGACGACTTGTCCGTTTTCCCACCGCTGCCGTTTCGTGCTGTTCGAAAAAGGCATGGACTTTGAAATTCGCGATGTCGATCTCTACAACAAACCCGAAGACATCAGTGTCATGAATCCGTATGGCCAGGTGCCCATCCTGGTCGAGCGCGATCTGATCCTGTACGAGTCGAACATCATCAACGAATACATCGACGAGCGGTTTCCGCACCCGCAGCTCATGCCGGGCGACCCGGTGGATCGCGCGCGCGTGCGCCTGTTTCTGCTCAACTTCGAAAAAGAACTGTTCATACACGTCAGCACACTGGAAAACCGCAGCGCGCGCAACAACGAGAAGGCGCTGGAAAAAGCGCGCTCCAACATCCGGGATCGCCTCACGCAAATGGCGCCCGTATTCCTCAAGAACAAGTACATCCTGGGCGAAAGCTTCTCGATGCTGGACGTTGCGCTGGCCCCGCTGCTCTGGCGGCTGGACTACTACGGCATCGACCTGAGCAAAAACGCCGCGCCGCTGCTGAAATACGCCGAGCGCATCTTCTCGCGGCCCGCGTACATCGAGGCCTTGACACCGTCCGAAAAGGTCATGCGCAAGTGATAATCGCGGCCCGCTGCACCTGCCATTGCTGCGCGCCGCGCGGTTTGCCATGACCTCGACCCGCCCCTACCTGATCCGCGCAATCTACGAATGGTGCGTGGACAACGGCCTGACGCCGCACATTGCCGTGGCCGTGGACGAGACCGTGCGTGTGCCGCGCGAATACGTGCGCGACGGGAAAATCGTGCTCAACATCAGCGCGGACGCCACCAGCGCGCTGCGCATGGGCAATGAATTCATCGAATTCAAAGCCCGGTTTGGCGGCGTGGCGCGCGACATCGTAATCCCCGTCGGGCGCGCTGCCGCCGTATTCGCGCGCGAAAACGGCCAGGGCATGGTTTTCCCCGACGAAGCGGTTGACGACGAAGCCGCCGCGCCAGCGCCTGCCGACGGGCTGCCGCCATCGCCGTCGATTCATCTGGTGCAAACGGCAAAGCCTGGCGGCGATGCGGGCGAAGACAACGCTTCCGGCGCACCACCACCGCCCGACAACGCGCCACCCCCCCCGAAAAACAAAGGCCCGGCGCTCAAGCGAATCAAATAATCCGCCACAGGCGAATGGTTTTAGTCAAAACCCTGCCTGCTATTTTGGGAATTGCGCACGCACCCTTTGAATACGCGCTGCACACGGCGCAACACGAAGCCAGCCCGCAACACGCCCTCCGCACGCGACGCGCCCGATTAAGGCACTTACCCCCCACCGCCAAGCTGCCGTCTTGTCATTGCAAAAACGGGATTGGCGGCAATCAATACCGCATACCTCAACCCGACATTGCAAGCGCCCGGGCGACATGGTGCAGCCCCAAACCCCATCAGTTGCGCGCAACGCAACAACGTGGCAACTACTTTTCTAACCGTGTCATTGCGAGCGCCGCAGGCGCGTGGCAATCCACTACTACTCCCACGCGCGCGCAAGTGCACTATT